>JBDHRI010000055.1:0-11821 GCA_039807465.1 Burkholderiales bacterium
CAAAAACAGGTAAAATGCAAGGTGCTCAATGCCGCCTTGATGGTTATGTAAGTAATATTACCAAAGACAATGGTCAAGTAAAAGATGTTTTCTATGTTTTTAATATGAAACTGATTGATGTACAACAAGGTACACAATTATGGAGTAATGAAAAACAAATCCGTAAAGACATGACAAAGTAACCTCTTGGAATTATCATGAAGAAGATAATATTTACTGTAAGCATCCTCGTTTCAATACATTGCTTCGCAGCTACGCTTGCAGTTCCAAATCTTCAGGTATCTTCTTCTGCATATAAAAATAATTTTATAAACCCAGGTAAGCCTGACTCAATCGACCCTGTAACTCAAACTGAACTTAAACAGCAAATAAGTACCTTCTCTGCGCAAGTCCGCGGTAAAATAATTCAAAGTAAACATTTTAACGTACTCGATTCAAATAATAACCAACTAAAAACTGAGTCCCCTAACTCTAATACAATCGGAAAACCTGATTATATTCTTACTGGAGTTGTTGCGGCAATTGATACCAATGAGGAAACCAGAGAATTGAGCAATACCAATATGTATTCGATTATATATTCAATTGATATTGCAGTAGATTATAAACTAGTTAGAACAAAAGATAATCATATAATAGCATCCTTTACTGCTGCTGGTCATGGCGGAGATGTTAAGCTAACTTCAAATAAAAATCAGAAGGTTTCACATAACACACCTAAATTAATTCAACAAGCAGGCGATGATCTCGCAACAGAAGTTAATAACCAGCTATCTCTCCAGCTTGACAATGGTAAAATTATTCGCGATTATCAGGAAGCAGCTCCAAATACCAATGAAGTCAAAGTTTACTCTGATCAGGAATCATGAATTTAACATATCTAACGCAAGACTGGAACTTTCTTGATGATTACTGGAAAAATTTTCTCTATAGCAATTGTCGCGATATAATTCTGGAAATTGATCAGCAATTAACCTTAATATCAAAAAATTCCATAATATACCCACCTAAAAGCAAAATTTTTTATGCCTTATCAGGATTAGATCCAGCAACAATCAAAGTAGTCATTATAGGACAAGATCCTTACCATGGGGAAAATCAGGCAAATGGGCTTGCTTTTGCTGTAAATCACGGTATTAGCCTCCCTCCATCCCTAAGAAATATCTTTAAAGAGCTTATTTTAGAGTTTAATCCAATTTTAACTAAGCTGGATGCTTCTTTACTTGAAAGTTGGAAATATCAGGGGGTGTTATTATTAAATAGCACACTGACAGTTATAAAAGACAAAGCAAATTCGCTGGCAAAAATAGGCTGGCAAACTATAACTGATAAAATCATACAAGAAATTAGTACTTCTGGTAAAAATTGTGTTTTTATCTTATGGGGAAATTATGCCCGCAATAAGAAATCTCTGATTGATTCTACAAAACACCTTGTTCTTGAAGGTGTACATCCTTCTCCCTTATCAGCAAATCGTGGTTTTTTTGGTTGTAATCACTTTAAACTTGCCAATGAGTATTTTGTGAACCACAAGCTGACTCCAATAAATTGGCTTAATAATACCCTATAAATCTACTAAATTATTCTCACCACTCATTTCTGCTTATGTTACAATAATTTTACGTATCTTATCTGGTAATCTTATGAAACTATTAAAATTTATAATATTTATGCTATTCTTAATCCCCATTTTGGCTGAAGCCAAGCCAGAAACACCTCAAACCGTGACTTTTGGTGTTTATCCCATGAGTATTTATGAGCTTGACCAATTTAACAATTCTTTTGGAATCAGCTTTTATGCATGGTGGAGAACTAAAGACAAAAACTATAAACCAGATACAAGCATCGAGATAGTAAATGCAAGAACTTATACGCATAAATTTGGTGGAAGCGGGAAAACAGCTAATGGTGATTACTACACTTTTGTACATTACTACGCAAAAATACACTATGATTGGAATCTGAAATATTTCCCTTTTGGGCATCAATATTTACAGGTTAGGCTT
Source organism: Burkholderiales bacterium (assembly GCA_039807465.1). Lineage (GTDB taxonomy): Bacteria > Pseudomonadota > Gammaproteobacteria > Burkholderiales > UBA11063 > Aquella. Next base: position 2,007 of record JBDHRI010000055.1, read on the forward strand.
GAGGATTTTGAAGATACTGATCATATTGTTTTTGATCCTGATTTCAAAGATTCACGATTACATTCCGAATTTGAATTGCCAGGCTGGAAGATATTAAGTATGTCGGTTAAAAAAAGTACTACTACTTATGATACTAACTTTGGTAATGTCGATGCACCTAAAGGCTTATTTGACCGAATCACAATGACTATAGAAATAAAACGTGAAGGTATGCGTGTATTCATTAGTTATTTTATTGGCTTTTTTATGGCAGGTTTTTTGGCACACATTCTTTATTTAATGAATACCTTTCCTTTTCCAGCAAGGGCAACCATTTTTGCTGGTGGTATATTTTCATTTATCGGGAATAAATACACTATTGACCAAAAATTACCACTAACTACTGATTTTACATTGGCAGACTCCATTCAGGCAGCAACATTTGTGGTTTTATTCTTATCGGTAATTATTTCAATACTAACTGAACTACTCAATATTACACCACAGCAAAAACATAGATTTTCTTATACTACTGGAATTATTTCGTTTGCCTGCTATATTATTTATATCGCTATAAACACCTATATTGCTGTAATTTCGTGAAAAATTTATGATAAACCAAAGCGCAAATCTAAACGCAACCATTGGAGTATTTTTTGATAGCTTTGCTAAAATAGCAGTAAGTATTGCCGTTTTAACTGGTGTTATTAATTTACCACAAGATATTATTAACCATAATATTCTTCCTGGGTTATGTTTTAGTCTTTTTTTATTGAATTTTGCCTACTTTTGGCAGGCAAGAAATCTTGCCAGAAACACAAATAGAGAGGTAACTGCATTACCAAGTGGTTTACAGGCAAGCTGTGTTTTTGTCTGGCTTTTTGCTATCATGCTACCTATAGCTAGTAAAACGGGTAATCCACTACTTGCTTATAAAGTTGCCTTATTGGCAAATCTAATCAATGCGATTATTTTTATAATCGTTGGAATATTACTAATTAAATTTCTCAAGTATATCCCTACTCCTGCACTTTTTAGTGGACTAGCTGGTTCTGCTTTTACCTGGCTTGCTATTAATAATCTCCCTACTCTTTTTGAACATCCATTATCTGGTTTATTACCACTATTGATTATTCTAGTTATCAGTATATCGCGTATAAAAATTAATATCCCCATTATAATGTTTGGAGTATTGTTAGGTACAATAATTGCTTTTGTAAGTAGAGAATTTCAATGGGTTAATCCAGATATTCATAGTTATCAAATTTATACTCCAAAATTTATCTGGCTTGATTTATCCTCACCAGTATTAGAGCATTGTTATTCATATCTACCGCTAATAATTGCCTTTGCAATCATTGATGCTGTGAGTGCAATTCAGATCCTTGAAGAGTCAAAACTTAGTAATGATCATTTTAATCCATATTCTGCAATTCTAACTAGTGGAGTAATTAGTGGTTTCTCAAGTATAATCGGCAATCCTTTTGCTATGGCATTATTTTTTGGTCATTATTCATGGAAACAGCAGGGTGCAGACCACAAATTTTCTTTATATAATGGAATTATCTATCTAATATTAGGTTCAACTGGACTTAGTATATTGCTTATTAGTCTGATACCAGAATGGGTGACTTTACCAGTTTTAATAGTTATTGGAATTACTACTACAGCTGTAAGCTTTGAAGCATTAAAAAAAAGAGAATATATTTTACTAATTATTGGTATCATCCCAATCCTTACTGAACTTATATATAATAAACTTGAGTTATTCTCGGCAGAAAACCATATAACTAATTTCATGCAGCTTGACGGTGTAAATGGATTATTTGTATTAGCTAAAGGTTCGATTTTATTTAGTCTTCTTTTAACTAGCATCTTTTACTTCATAATGTATAGAAAATGGTTTCAAGCAGCTTCCGGATTTATTATCTTAATAACATTAAGCGGATTTGGTCTCATTCATTCACAGACACCAAAAATTCAATTTGTTAGCCATATAAATCTAACCTATTTAATTTGTGCCATTATTTGCATAATAGCAGGATTTTTAGCCGGAAAAATAATTAAAAATGAATCTGAAATTTAAGCTACTAGTTGAAAATAGCTCATTAAACTCTAACAATTATCAGACAATTCAATCAGAATATTTAAAAGAAACTCTCGGAGCTTATTTTAAATTACCAAGAACTATAAATAAACCCTTTATATTTAGCTGTTTTGCGCTCTCTGTGGATGGCAAACTCTGCTATCCAGATATAAAAACAGGCTATGCTATTGCTGCCAACAATTCAAGTGCAACAAAAGAAGAGCGTTATGCTGACTATTGGAATTTATTACTTGGTAGAAGCATAAGTGATGCAGTAATAATTGGAACAAATAGTTTAATTAATGAAAACTGTAAATTTACAGCAAATATTGATAATGAAGAACTGGTTACATTTAGAAATCAGCTAGGCAAACCGACCATACTACTACATATTCTCATAACTCGAGACATCGATAATTTTAATATTGACGATGAAATTATTTATAAAAACCTAGATATTCCTCTGCTAATTTATTCAGCAAAAAAACCTATAAAACCCTATAATATCCCAGTTATATCAATTAATGATTTAAACGATAAAACAATCCGACAGATTATTTATGATAATGGCAAATTTAATTTCAGAGTATTTTTTGATAAATTATTCATGCTTGGTATAAAAACCATCCTTAATGAATCGCCTTTTCTACATCACAAATTACAAGAGACTAAACTACTTGATGAAGCTTGGTTAAATACCTCCGGTGTTTATATTGGTGGATCAATAAATAGTCTTGGCATGCAAAATGAATCTTTTAGTAGCATTACCCATCCACATTATACAATTCTGACGCTTCACACTATTGCCAATAATTTTCTTTATACACGCTATCAAATTACTTATTAATAATGATTCTAAATAATTCACCAATTTCCCAATTTGAATATAAAAATCGTACTTTTTTTGTAAAACGCGACGATCTGCTTGATAAAAATTTCAATGGAAATAAGGCGAGAAAACTAGCTTTTTATTTAGAGCATGATTTCGAAGAGGTAGATACAATTATAAGTTACGGGGGAAATCAGTCAAATCTTATGTATTCTCTTTCCTGCCTAGCAAAATTAAAAAACTGGCAGTTTATTTATTATACGCGCTCTTTATCCAAAACTGTAAAAAATAATAAATATAGTAATCTAGAATTAAGTATTAAAAATGGGATGCAGCTTATAGAATTAGGTAATGAATACAGCCAATTTACCAGTAACCTAACCACCACCCCCAACCAGCTAATAATTCATCAAGGAGCGCTTCAAAAAGAGGCTGAATACGGTATAAAACAACTAGCAGCGGAAATAAATACTTGGGCTGAATTAAACCACTTGGAAAACATAAATGTATTTTTACCTTCCGGGACCGGAACTACTGCTTTTTTCTTACAAAAATATCTTGATAAACATAAAGTGATTACAACCAACTGTGTAGGCAGTCGTGATTATCTTATAGAGCAAATGAATTCAATTAATTGTAATAATTCACAGCTCCCCTTTATATTTGATAACCAACAATACCGTTTTGCTACACCATACAAAGAACTTCTTAATTTAATTCTGGAAATAAATAAAGTTAGCCAGATTGAATTTGATTTAATTTACGATCCGGTTGGTTGGAAGATTTTACTGGAAAATTTAAAAACAATTAAAGGAACTATTTTGTATCTTCATTGTGGCGGGCTAACTGGCAATTATTCAATGCTACAAAGATATAATTACCTCAATAATAAATCTGCCACTTCTTAAAAAGCCAAAGTAGCAGATTCCAAGTTTAGATAAACCTATACTATTTTTTCTTATAAAAAGAGAAAAACTCAAGATTTTTACTAAAAACTTCTTGTTGACTAGCTTTTAGTTTATTCATTAATTTCATATTCAAGTCATACAGACTTGCCGGATCTTTTAGAGAGCCTAGTTGTAACAAATATTCATTTAAATGAGAATTCGTTGAATGTAGATTTTCTAGGAACAAATTTGCAAGCTTATTACTCATTGAGGTCAGCTGGTCAAGAACTTCATTCAACTTTGGAACTGAATTTAATAAATCTTGATTAATTTTAAATTCAGGAAACTTATTAGTTAGTGTAGTAGCCGCTGTTGGTTGTTCTTTCTCCACTGATTTAGCAGTAGCTGAAATTTTTGCTGTACTTGCCACCGGACTAGGTTTTTTAGGTGCAGTTGTTTTTTTAGGAGTTGGTTTCGTTTCAGTTGCAACTGCTGGTTTATTTACAACAGCTGCTTTTACAGGATTTGGATTTGCTGATTTTTCAACAGGTTGCTTAGTATCGGCGACTTTCTGTTTTTCAGCCGTAACTGATTGACGCAACGAAGCCCCAATTTTTCTTTTTGTAGCCATCATATTTCTCCAAAATATTACAATGTTACACTAGATTATATAATAATTAACCAATTAAATGTAACTAGTTTAATGTATCGACAATTTCACCAACAAGTGCTTTTATTTCTTCCCGTGCTTTCTGATTATCCAAATCAAGAACCGTACCACCCAAAGCAGCAGACTGGCGATAAGCAGTACGCTGATAAATATCAGTAGTCATTTTAGGAAAGTCAAATTCTTCAATTAAACTTAACGCCTCTTTTGAAATACTGGCATTTGTCTGACACATATTTGCTACAAGTCTTGCTTGTAATTTTTCATTAATCTCACTTACATTTGAAATCAAATTCTGGATACCAATTGCAGCCCAAAGATCAGTTGGACTAGGAACAATTGGAACCAATGCCAAATCGGCAATTAATAATGCAGATGAAGTAAATTTATTATCAATTGCAGGAGGACAATCTACCACTATATAATCATAGTCATCAATATACTTTTTTATTTCTCTATTTACTTTATCATTTACAGCAGCAAGGCTCATAACTGCTGCCGGAAATGGCTTTTCATCACTACTACTTGCCGCCCATCTACTAGCACTACCTTGTGGATCACCATCAATAAGTAAGGTCTTTTTATGTAAACCTAATACACCAGCTACATTCATAGCCAAAGTTGTTTTCCCACAACCACCCTTCTGGTTAGTAACAATAATTATTTTCGCACTCATTTTTCCCAATCTCTAGTAAGATAAATATTAAATTTTCAATTAACCTTCGTAATAAGTAGGCGCAACAACAATATCCCGAATACAAATATTATGTGGTTGCAAATAAATAAATTTAACTATATTAACAAAATCACTTACATTAATAGTATCGATATCACCACGTAATTTTGTTAGCATCGGTGTATCAACTAATGCCGGTGAAATATTTACTACCCGAATATTAAATTTAGCATTCTGTACACGCAAAGAGTCGCTTATACTCTTGACATAAGCTTTGGTTGCTGCATAAACAGTAGTATTAGGTCGTGGGTAACGATCAGCCAGAGAGCTGAGGTTTAATATAGTACCTTTTTTATTTACCCGCATAACAGGTAATACAGCTTCAATCATATTGGTAAGACCAATTGTATTTACTGTTATCATTTGTTGATTCTTATCATGATCTATATCTAAAAAATCACCAGAATAAGCAACACCAGCTCCATTAATTAAACCTTCAATCATATATTCGCTAGAAATTTCATTTACTAATATATTTATTTCACTAGTATTTAATACATCAATTTGTTTAACTATTAGTTGATCACACTGTAATAGCTTTAACGAATCAATGTTTCTACCTAATGCAAATACATATAAATCATCTATCATCAAAAACTGCTTAACACATTCAAGCCCAATACCACTTGTTGCACCAGTTATTATAATTGCTTTTTTCATACCCATCTTTTAATGTTTCATATGAAACACTGTACTTTCTCTTTTAATAAAATCAACCTATTTAAATTAAATCGCTAACTACAATATCATATATCCGTTGAGAAGCACCCTGATATTTATCAATAAAAAGCTTACAATTAGCTTGCATTTGATAATAAAAATCACTATCTTTCAACAGATTATTTATAGTACTTTTCAAATTTTCAACACTATCTAATTGAATCGCACATCCAGAACTTAGTGAATCTTTTGCTATTTTACTAAAGTTATACATTGATTTACCAAATATCACTGGTTTATCCATAAAAAATGCTTCTAATGGATTTTGTCCACCGAAATTATTTATACTTCCACCAATAATAACTAACTCGCTAACTGAATAATAAGCCAGCATTTCCCCCATACTATCACCAATTATAATTTTAACATCTTTTGTTATGGGTTTATTCTGTGATCTCTTAATATATCTAATCCCTCTTTTTTCAAGTAGTTGAGCCAAAAGGAAAAATCTTTCTGGATGTCTAGGAATTATAAGATACACAACATCAAGGCTCAAATCAATATTATTTAAAATAAGCTCTTCTTCACCATCACGAGTTGAAGCAAAACAAATTATTTTTCTATTATCAATAATTTCTTTAAGTATTTTTTGGATTGGTAAGAAATTTTCAGGTAATTCCAAATCAAATTTAGTATTGCCAGTAATAGTTAAATTCCCATCATAACCAAGATTTTTAAAATTATTTAAAGTATTTTCTTCCTGACATAAAATACCTTTAAATCGATTAATTACTGGCATCAATAAATATTTAAACCGATTATAACCTTTATATGATCTATCTGATAGACGAGCATTTGCAAGATAAAGAGGTATATTAAAACTTTTACTTTGCCAAATTAAATTTGGCCAAATTTCAGTCTCCATAATAATGCCAACCGTAGGCTTAAATGTTTTATAGAACGTCCTAACTGAGAAATATAAATCATACGGAATGTAATGTACAATTGCATTAGGGAAAAGATTTTTTGCTGTTTTCCTACCCGTTGGAGTCATGTTTGTAATTAGTATCTGATATTCTGGAAAATTATCGGATAACATTTTTATCAATTTTATAGTAGCTCTAGTTTCGCCAACTGAAACCGCATGAATCCAGATTATTTTACTTGATGGAGATTTAAGATTTATACCAAATCTTTCATTCCAATTCAGAAGATAATCTGGATTTTTTTTTCCACGATATTTTAAATATAAAGGTATCAAAGGAGCTATTAAATATAAAAGAAATGAATAAATAAAAATCATTCATCTTCTTTCTTTTTATTTTGACTATTAATAAAATCCATCATCATATTTAAAGGGTTCATCTGTTGTAAAGCTTTGGTGGAGCCTGCTATTGATTTGATTGACTCAAGCTGTTTAACATACTGTTGTAAAAAATTTATTATATTATTTGCAAATTCAATCTGCTTGTCACATTCTTCTATGCACTTATCAGGTGAGGTAAATATTTCATTATTATTAAACATAAATTACTCCAAACAAAATACAAGAATTATAATAATCTATTAAGTTGAATATAATTGATTATTTCATCGGCAGACACTTTTATTTTTTTTCCACCAAAATTAAATGAATGATTATATTCAAATATTCCTACATAAGATGGATCGCTATCTTGATATATAGCCAAAGTTGGCTTTCCTAACAAATTAGCTAAATGAGTGAACCCTGTATCAACACCAATAACAAGTTTAACCTTATTAATTAAATCAGCTAATAATGAAAACTCCATTTTATCAACTATCTTAATGCGACTATTATTCACTAATGATTTAAATGTATTAGTAAATATTTCTTCTTCATTATTACTATAGGTTAAATATATATCATTATCCGAATTTTCCAAAACATACTCTGCTAATATTTTCCAATTATCAATATTCCATTTTTTAGACTTTTTGGATGTTCCATGCAAAAATAAAATACCATTAGTAGATAAATCAATTCCACAATCCTGATAAGCAATAGGCAAGTCAATTTGATTATAATCTATATCTAAATTAAAAACCTTAGCAATTAAGCCTCTTAGCCTGATAACTGCAATATTATTTTGGTTAACCGTATATTTATAATCATAAAACATGCTAGCTAAAGGCTCACGTGCTGAATTTCTATCAAGCCCGTATAACTTACCATCAAACAAGAATTTAGCAATGAATGCGGACTTAATTAGCCCCTGTGTATCAATTATATAATCATATTCTTTATTAGTTAAGCTTTTTTTATAAGCTAATAAATTAAAAAGCCAGGTTAATTTATTTTTCTTCCATCTCCTTAAAGGAATTGGTAATACATTATTAACTAAAGGCGATAGTTTAACTATTTTTACAAATGATTCATCAACACACCAGTCAATATTACTATTCGGAAATTTTTTCTTGATATCAGGTAATACTGTTAATGTATGGAATATGTCACCAATTGAAGAAAGTCTAATAATAAGAATATTTATTTGTTGTTTCATTAAAGTTATTCACAATCAGTTGTTAATAAAATATAAAACCTATGTTGATAATTTTAAGTTATTAACAATTTTATTTTTTTGTATTTTTTTATACACATTTATATGTTAATTAATACATGAATTACCATCATGTTATTTTTATACTTAAAAATCTGATTTATTTATAAAAATATAGCTTATTAACATAGAAGTAGTCTAATATTAATAATAATAAAGTATATAATTAATAAAATTAGTTAATATATTATAACATTAAATCTTTAATATTAGAAGCTCTTAACTAATGATAAAATAACATCTTATTTTTAATTGGAATCATTATGGCTAAAGAAGGTAAATATACAATACAAAAAGTAACATATATTAAACAATGGACAGATCATTTATTTAGCTTTAGAATTACTCGAGACGAATCATTTAAATTCATTCCTGGACAATTTGCTAGGTTAGGAGTAAAAAAAGAAGATGATACTATTGTATGGAGACCCTATTCTATAGTTTCAGCTGATTATGATGAAGAACTTGAGTTTTATTCTATTGTAGTTCCGGATGGTGAGTTTACCCAAAGATTAAAAGACATTAAAATAAATGATGATATTTATATTGATAAAACAAATTATGGTTTATTAACTACAGATCGATTCGAAAATGGAAAAGATTTATGGTTTTTATCGACTGGTACTGGGTTAGCTCCATTTATTTCAATAATGTATGATTTTAATGTGTGGGAGCAATATGATAATGTTATCTTAGTACATTGTACTAGATTATCTGAAGAACTTACTTATCAAGATACTATTAATGAATTTTTTACTCATGAGTATTATGGTGATCTGGTAAAAGATAAATTGAAATATGTGAAAATTACTACTAGAGAAAAAAATGAAGCAGATTTACATGGTAGAATTACTGATCTTATTACTAACAAGGAACTAGAGAATTTTGTAGGTATTCCATTTACTGTTGAAAATAGTAGAGTTATGATTTGTGGTAACCCGCAAATGGTTGATGACACACGAAGATTACTTGCTGAAAGAGGGTTAACTATATCTAGACGAGGAAACCCTGGTAATATGGCTGTAGAAAATTATTGGTAAAGATACCGTTTAGGTATCTTTTTTTGTTTCATGTGAAACATTAATGGGTAATATGCAAGAGTATCATTTAATAATAAAAAGCCTAAAAGAAGTTTATAGTGGTAAAAATTTAAAGGAAGTAATTTTTAAATATAATGATAATAAGTATCGGAATAAAATAAAAAACCATTGTTATCAGATATTGAAAAATTATTATTCAATTAAATTTATAATGAATGAATTATTAAAAAAAACTCCAAATGAAGATGTAGAGTTGATTTTGCAAATAGGTTTATATGAGCTTGGTTATTCAGTTAAACCTATCTATGCAGTAGTTAATGATCTAGTTAATTTAACAAAAAAATATAAT
>JBDHRI010000056.1:0-11550 GCA_039807465.1 Burkholderiales bacterium
TATCAGTATAAGCAAAAAAATACCGCTGAAAATTCAGCGGTCAAATGTGGAGGGAATTACAGGCAGAGTTATATTTCTCTCCACCTGAACCGTATTATAGCTACATCAGTAATCAATACCAAGTCCACTTTAGTGGAGTTCTCAAAGATGCGAATATGCCTATGTTCGATTTTGTTGATCTTATTAAGCCTGGCACACCTTTCATCTACTCCCTAGATTACCCAATTAACTTATCTATTTTTAGAGCTAAATTGGATAAATAATGTCCTCATATAAGTCTGAAGTCCAGCATCCTGCACGGGTAGAACGATTGCTTGTTCATCGGACTCATTTATATGCGCATGCCACCATCCTGGTGGAGTAATAAATCCGACACCATTTCCCCAGTCAAAGCGTTGAGCATTTTTTATCTTGCCATCTTCATCCAGCTCTGGTCCCATGAGGGTATAAACTCCTGCTTTCGCACTAAGACTTAAATCTAGCGCAACTGAATTATGTCGATGCGGTAATTGAGTGGAATGAGGTTCAATTACATTAAATAAAGCCCATAAGCTGGGAGTAATTGTTTTGGTTAGTGGGCAAGCCTCATTACCTAATAGTACACCATTTCGATTTCGCAATTGAGCTTTTTCATCCTGATTAAACTGATTGGCAAAAGCTATAATTTTCTCTGCCGGGAATAAAGTTGGCGCAAAAATCTGTCTTTGTGGGCTAACACCAAGATAGCTCAAAATCGGTTCATCATTAACCCAATACAACACAGAATTTGTAGTTGCAGCAAGTAAAATATCTTCTTACCCACTGGGAATAACAAAAACATCTCGTTCTTTCCAGCTTATTTCACTGCCAGTAAATTTAGCAGTTCCAGAACCCGCAATTACCACAAATAAGTGTGAGGTTGCATTTGCCATACAACTAGTATGCTCATTCGCCAATATAGTTATAAAACTAGCTAAACAATTGGGCGTTGTTGCTCGATAATCAGTAACAAGATCTTTTGATAAATCAATAGATGTAATGGCTGTCTTTGTAAAACTAAAGTCTGGTACCATCACTTGAGGAAGTATGGCTGGCATCCGAGGATTAGCTGCCGAGGTGTATTCAAGGTATTGACCATTATCAAATTTTGTATTCATTTTATTTACTCCTAGTATATGTTATCATTTTGTTGGCTGCGTTTCTTTTGTTAATGTATTTAAACTTAACACTTTAGAGGTGAATTATTTCCGCCGTTCTTACTTCTGGGTTTTCCATCCCCGGTTGCCAGATAACGTAGCGGATTTCTTCACTTGAATTTAATCCAATTACCTTATGATTGCCTAATTTATCTATTGCGTGAATTGTAACCTCATCTAAGTAACCAGTCTTTAGATCAGCAAGATCGCGGGCTGCTTCATAAACTGCATCAGCTAAGCTTAAACCCATTTTTAGGTAAAGTACAACACTACGAGCTGTACCCGCGCGAATACTCATTTCTCCGGTGTGGGTACAGGCGCACGCACCATAACGGCTATCTGCATAACTACCAGCACCGATAATCGGACTATCACCAAGCCGTCCCGGATATTTCCATGCCCAGCCAGAGGTACTAGTTGCCGAAGAAATTCGTGCCTCATGATCAATACTGAGATAAACAGTAGTATCAAATAACTTTTCTGGATCAACCGCTTTATTTTTGATATCAAGAAGTCTTACATTTGGAAACTTGTTTTTCTGTTCCTCGGTTAATACCTCATTAAGATGTTTGTGCCAAGTATTTATTGATAGTTCGGTTTCATTTTTGGCGATTTCGGCACCAATTTCACGGGCAAAGCGTTCTGCACCTTCACCAACCAATATTTCATGGTCAATGTCGGTCATGATACGATAAGCAACTTCAACTGGATGTTTGAAATTTCGTAATGCTCCAACCGCACCAGTTCGCCTAGTTGTGCCATCCATTACAGCTGCATCAAGCTGTAATTCGCCAAGAATATTTGGCCATGAACTCATGCCAACAGTATGAATATCCAGATTAGCCTCAACAATTTTTATCCCTTCGATGATTGCGCGTAATCCATTTTCTTTTTTAGCCAGAATTTCAGCTGCACATTTAGTCCCGGATCTTCCTTCATAATTTGCGATTAATAACATCTTAGCTTCTTTCATCAATTTTATTACGAATTATAAACAATATTGCGGTGATTATTATGCCAAGAATGGTTACCTTAATAAATCCATTTTGATAAATATTTAATTGTTCGACAACTGGAAGTTTATCCGCTGACTGAAAACCAATTAATTGGGCAATTAACCCAGCCGTTAACCCAGCAAAGGCATTAATCATCCACCATAATCCCATCATGATACCAGATAGATTTTGTGGCGCATATTTTGTTACTAGCGCAAGACCATTTGGTGAAATACATAATTCACCAAAGCCAAGTAGGGTATAGCAAACTAGTATCCAAACGAGACTCATTTTACCCGAGTGTTCAGCCTGCATAATCCCAAATATAATGAATACAAATGCTAGAGTCGCGACAAATAAACCAAGAGCAAATTTTCCCGCATAACCAGGCTCATGCTTGATCTGTTTTGTAAAATTCCAGAACCAAGCAATTATTGGTGCTAAAATGATCAAAATCAGAGAGTAGAAACTTGAGATACTTGAAGCGGGAATCATAATCCCAAAATAACTTAAATCAACTACTCGGTCAATAAAAATTGGTAAGCTTGCAATAGTCTGGTTAGATAATGTCCAATAACTAACTGAGAATATCGATAATACCAGAATAATCCAAACTTTACTGCGTTCTTCAATAGTTAGTTTGCGCCATAATGAGATTATGTAACCGCCAAGGATTAAGAGACAGATTCCCGAAACTACTGTTGATTGAATCGGATTTGCCAATAGTGTAGCAAAGATTGCTGCTAAAGCCAAAAGCATTACATAGACCCAAACGTTTAGTTTGATTCCAGCAAAGCGAGAGTTGATTAGTTGATTGTTGGCAACCTTACAATTAGCTGGGAATTCTTTTTCACCACGTTTAAAGATATATAAGCCAAGTGCCATTCCGATTGCTGCTAGCCCAAATCCTGCATGCCAAGCAACTTTTTCGGCAACAAAACCAACCGCAGTTGGGGCAATCACCGCACCGATATTAATTCCCATATAATAAATATTAAATCCCTGAACGCGCATATCTTCATGTTCGTCGGAATATAATTTACCAACCATGACCGAGACATTTGGTTTTAGTAGTCCAGTTCCTGTAGCGATACAACCAAGACCGAAATAGAATAACGAGAAACTAAAATTTGATAAAGCCATCGTCAGGTGCCCAATCAGGATGAATATACCGCCAATGAATGCAACCTTTGCATAACCGTAAAGTCGATCGGCAAGAAATCCAGCAATTGTAGTCGAGAGATAAACATATGTTACATAACTACCGAATATGATTAAAGCTAAATCTTCTGGTATATGCGCCGCTTTAGTAAGAAATAGTACTAAGACCGCATTTAAGCCGTAGAAGCTAAAGCGTTCCCACATTTCGGTAAAGAAAAGCCGTTTCAGACTTCTCGGGTGGTTTCTCCATCCTGTAAACATATGATCTTCCCTCGAAAAATGATTATTTTAAGTGTCTATTTTATAGTATTGGTACTGACATTGGTAAAAAGAAACGTAGCGTTTGGTGTTACTGCTAAATAGGGTAATCAGAATATTAATGATCTTAAAAAATCATTAGATGCTTGGTGTAGTAAAGATCCTGCAAAAATAACTGGTGAAGTAATGGCTAATCGCATTCAATGTAATATTGTTGTCAATAGTTTTATCCGTAATTAGTAGATTTCTCGAGATATTCCATAGCATTATTCATATACAAAATTACTTCATGGTCATAACCCTCAATTAACCCATTTGGAATATCTCCAGACTTCATTAATTCCCACATCTTATTTGCTAGCTCTGGATTATCAGGATACTGTTTCTGGGACATTTCTATCCATAAATCTATCCATTTTTGAGCTAGTAGCTGTACTTCCGGTGAATGTGGATCTTTACCATGTCTTAACGCTATAGTAGCTTGGGTAAATAAGTCAATCCATGGTTGCATATAATCAACTTTAGTTTTTTGGAACGTTTTATCACCAAAAAATTTGCGCTCTTCGATTGAGAAATTACGTTTCGACCACTTTTTAGTGAGCTCACTGTGTGATATTTTAAATGACTTTAGCAGCTTGCTCATAGTATTCCAATCAATATTACCAGTCTTGGTATATTGTTCAATACCTTCTTTAAGGATAACTACCCCTTTATTAAGTTGTGCAATATTATCAAGTAAAATATCTTCTTGTAATTGCAATGATTTTAAAAGATTAAACTCCGAGATGGTTAGAATTTGTTTAATTTTTTTTAAATCAAAACCAGCGCACTTTAAAGTGGTAATTTGCTGAACAGTTAATAAATTTTCATTTGAGTAATAACGAGCCCCACTTTCTTTTTTATAGCTAGGGACTAAAATATTCTGCTCATCATAATAGTGCAACGTACGTATGGATAAGCCAGTTATTTTACAGAACTCTTTTACACTCCATTGCTGTGTCATGATTACTCCAGTCATATAATCAAAATATTGCTTGTTAATAGCAATGAAATTATATCATGGTTGTAAAAAGCAACATAATGTTTAATTGTGCGTACTTTCAATGAATTTAAAATATGTAATTATATCAATATAATATTGCAAATAATAGCAATGTGCAATAAAATAGCATTTATTTAGTGCTTGAACATCACGTCACGTGATGTTTTATACTGGAGGTGATAATAGTATTAATTGAATATTAATTAAAAACGGAAGTATGGATATTCAATTAGTATTTAAAATACAAATTTATTTATAAGGAAGTTTTATGAAAAATCGTTTTATACTTTCATTGTTAAGTTCGGCTGTTCTTTTGGTTTCATGTAATAGTGGTGGTAGCAGTAGCTCATCTCCATCACCTCAATATTTAACTGCTGGTTTTTATACTGCTGCAATTTCTAACTATAGTTTGAGCGGTACTCTTCCAGATGAATTGACATGCGATAGCAACAGTTTTGCTCCAAGTAATCCTGTTGTAATTAATGCCGCCGGAATAGAGTGTACCGGAGATGGCCAGTGTTCTCCGACACCTATAAATTTAAATAATAATCCATGCTTTTCAAACAGTCAATCAAACGGTGGAATTACAGCAGTACAGGCATATAATAATTGTGCAGTATCAAATAATGTATTTACAACAATACAAACAGTATCATTTTCACAAAACAATGCGACACTTGGTAGCTGCTCTTTTACTTACACGCTTACGCCTAATTTTTAATATTGGGAGCAAAACATGGCTGATACTACAAGAAGTATAACAAGAGTAAAGGGCTTTGATGATGCAGAGATGGATTTTCAGCTTTTGCGTCAGCTTGGTTCTGCCAATTATGGTGGCACATCAATTGGCGAAACTTTGTCTTGTGTCTCACGAATGGAGTGTGAGAATGCTAATGAGTGGGTCGATAAATTCTTAAAATTAGCAAGAAAACAAGATTTAGATGCAGTTAATAGATTACATAAGCATCATTATGTTAGCAGTCGAGAACAATTTCTTAAGGCAGCAAATAGTTATCGATCAGTTGAATACTTTATTCACTCACATAAACCGGAGCATAAACAGTACGGATTAAAGTCCAGAGATTGTTTTCTTAATTATTTAAAGTTAACCAACTATCATTTTCAAGCCAATTTTGTAGCCTATAAAAATCAACAATTACCTTATTATATAGTTTCTCCTGATAAAGAAGCGGTTCAAAGAAAAACCATCCTAATTGTAAGCGGATTTGATGGAACTCTCGAAGAGTCTTTCATTAGCTATGGAATTGCTGCGCTTGAGCGTGGATATAATGTAATTTGCTTTGCAGGACCAGGCCAAATGGATTCTGTGCGATTTAATACACGAACATTCTTTGAACCAGATTTCGAGAGACCAGTAGCAATACTGCTGGACGAAATTGAAAGATTCTACAAATGGATAGATTTGGATAAATTAGCATTGATGGGAATTAGTTTTGGTGGGTATTTTGCATCCAGAACCGCCTGCTACGAACCAAGAATAAAAGCATTAATTGCAAATTCACCAATCATTAATCTCTGTTCCTACATCCTTGGATTTGCTGATAATCAAGGCAATGACTTTCAGGATTTTAGTTATGATGATATTCCTTACATACCAGATGAAATCATGCCACCCAGTCTTAAAGAACAAACTGCAAACTTATTATTGCGTTTTGGGCATAATTTAATGAGTGAGACAATAAACTATTTACAAGAGTTTGATATAAGTGAAAGCTTGGAATTAATAGATTGTCCTGTTCTGGCTTTAATTGGAGATGGTGAAGGAGGTGAACCTTTAAGACAATTTAATTATTTTGTTGAAAATATAAAATTTCAGCACTCATATAAATTCACGAGCGAGGATGGTGCTGATACCCATTGTCAAGTTACTAATTTAGGTTTTGCAAATTGTATTGTTTATGACTGGTTAGATGAAATATTTATTTAATCTCTAATGTTACGTAGTAAGTTGTTAATGTTAACTAATTTTTAATTTTAAGGAACAATCATGAAAAGGTTTATTTGTATCAGCCTAGCAGCTATTGCAATCACATCCTGTAGTGGTGGCGGCAGCAGTGGAAATGGTTCTATTAAGAATGGAATATTATCTTTCCAGGATTCTCAGTATAAAGTATCACAAAATTCTATAACCGAGCTAAAATTAACTTTAACTAAATCAACTGCTACAAACAGTACTAATGTCTCTATACAATCATCTAATCCAGACATAGCAACTATTGTTAATAGTGTTTGCACATTAAGTGATGAAAGTGGATTCAATAATTCATGTGAAGTAAGAGTTCGAGGAAATAATATAGGTAATGCAATAATTCTAGCAGTTTCCCCTACAGCTGTATCAGCAAGTACATCTTTGGACGTTGTCCAAAGTAATGTAATAACAGGGCTGACTTTTGAACCCAGTGTGGAATCTGTCACTCTTGGGCAAGACACTAAAGTCATGCTAAAACTTCTCTCTGGATCTAACATTAATAATTTAACAGTTAATCTAGCCAGCTCTAATTCAGATATAGCAGTACCGGAACAAAAATCTTGTACCTTTAATAGCAATGAAAAATTTTGTGAAGTAACTATTAATGGTCTTAGTTTAGGTAGTGCTCAAATCACGGCTACTTCTACCGAATACAATTTACAGGCAACAAATAACGTAAATGTAACAAATGAGTCTCAGCCTGGAAATATAGTTATATCAGCATCAAGTCAAATATTAAAGCCAGGGGAAACGGAAGAAGCAACTGTTAGTTTGGTTGGAAGTTCTGGAATTTCTCCTTTTACGGTAACTCTTTCAGAAGAAAATTCTAATGTATCTTTCAATCAAGCCAATGCATGTATACTATCCAGTTTACGTCCAAAGTGTATATTTTTAGTTACAGGGAAAACTGTTGGTACAGATGCAGTTACAGCTTCTGCTAGTGGGTATGAGTCTGCTGGAATGACATTTAATGTCTCAAATGCAGAAGTAAAAGGTCATCTTGCTTTTGCTAGTAGCACAGAGTCGGTTGTGTTTGGTGATTCGACTGAGGTAAAGCTATATTATGATGGTGGACAAGGAATTAAAAATTTAGCAGTTAATATTGCGGGTAGTAACAATAATATCAGTGTGTCACCAACAACATGTATTTTTGATAGCAAGTTTCCACACAACGTATGTACAATCAAAATTACTGGGCGTGCCATAGGGCAAAGTACCATAACTGCATCTGCATCCGGTTATAGTAGTGTAACAAGTCAGGTAACGGTAGTACCTAGTTCAGTAATTATAAAAGGATCTTTGGCTTTTGTTCCCTCAAATATAACTGTTAAAACAAATAGCACATATCCTATGAAGTTGCTTCTAGAAAATAGTTCTAACGTTAACAATTTAACTGTTCCAATTGCGGCTAATAATAGTAATGTAACAGTAACGCCAAATACCTGTACATTATCAACAGACCAAAAATCTTGTGATATCACTGTTAGTGGTGTTACAGCTGGAAATAGTACAATTAGTACCGGTGTAAGTGGTTACAGTGCAACTGCTCAAGTAACCATAACAAATAAGAACCTGCAACCTCAGTTAGTATTTGATCAGCCAAGCATGGGGTTACCGGCTTCTACTGATCAATCAAGAGGGCAGATACTTGCTACCCTAAGGCTAATAAATGGAGATTCTGCACCAATTACGGTAACACTACCAGGTACAGGCATTAATCCAGCATTTTCTTTTGCCTATTATTATAACGTTACTTCCTGTGTTATGAGTAGTGAAAGCCCTGTTTGCTATATGAAAGTAGTTAATCAATTGTTTGCATCTGCACAAGTAATTGGATCTTCTGCCTCATTTCAGGCATCTGCACAAGGTGGCGATGAGGCAATATTGCCTGCAACATTTACCGCTACTGTTAGAAATGTATCACCAGTAGTACGTAAAATTAAAGTAATTAATTCCTGTTCTTATAATTCATATCCGGAAATTGCGGGTGCTTCTAATCAAAACTCGTCAAATTGTCCAAATGGTTCGAGTATTTTAAATGGCGTTTGTCAATGGGCAAATCCAATACCAGTAAATAAGTTCAATACTAACAATCCATACAAAATATCAACCGGGCAGTATTTAACCTTTGAAATACCTGCGGGACAAGGTATGGATAACGTTGGGAGTGTGTGGAATGGAACTTTAACTAATCGTAGAATAGAGTCAGGTTACTATATATATGGAGACTGTACTGGAAATCCTGTTGTTAGTTCAGCAAATGAATCTTGTCCTTTTGGTAAATCTCCTACCAATCCATTTACAGGATATGAGGTTACATTGTTAGGCAATGGACCAACAAGTAGTGATGTTCAAAATATTCAAGGATTGATGCAGCCTACAAGTATGACGCCAACTCCGTATGAACCATTAATAAATAATCAAAGTGCATATCAGAATGGAATCCCAGGTGGAATTCTAGCCCAATCTGGTACCCAGTATGCTCTTCCTGCAGCAACGTGGGAGCCTGATTTGTCTAATGCAGTAGCTGCTGGGTGGCCACAAGAAAGTACAGTTTTATTTAACTATGTGATTCCACCTAATTCAACAGACACCACATCAAATTGTTCACAACAAAACCCAACATGCCCAACTGGTCAGGTATGTGGATACAGCCCGTGGACATTAAATCAGACGTTTGTTCCTGGTCAGAATGTTTCTTATTCCTTAATATGTGGTAAACGAATTGGCTACTTAACTTTAGCATCATTGACAGCTATATCTGGTAGTAATAGTAATATTCCATTACCTTTTAATGTAACATATTCTGGCTCTAACTGGCCAATGTCTGCACTGTATAACCCGGCACAAGGCGGACCTAATACTGGATATGGAGGAGGAACCCCTAATGCTGATACAGCAGGTTGCACAAATTGGGCAGGTATTACAGCACCAGCTGAACAATGTGGATCATCTAATCCAGCATGGATAAGTCATGTTTTACCAGGTGTAACATGGATCAAGCAAGCTTGTCCAACGTGCTACTCATATCAATTTGATGACCAATCATCGACTTTCACAAATTTTGTATTACATCAAACTAATACGTCAAACCCAACTCCTGATGATGGTATTACAATTGAACTTTGTCCGGGAGGTAAAGAAATCCATTAGATAACGTACCAGCTTAAAACACTCTCTTAGACCTATAAGAGAGTGTTTTATTTTCAAGGTAATCATCAAGATATAGATGTTTGGAATTTTTTGCGTTGAAAGTACAAGCTAAACTAATGGAATATAGAATTAAGTTTAGACCAATAAAATCTAGATCTCTGCACTTGAACGGAAAAGTTGAGGTCACAACAAACGGATCTCAGGGAATTTATTGCAACTACCGATTTATCTGATTTTAAAAACTGGCTATTTCCGGGAAAATGCATTATAAAATTTATGTGATTAGCTTAATTAATCTTTCTAGATTAGCCCAGTATTTAAGATTCCAGATATTCATTTTTTTGTGCTTGATCCAGCATTAATGGAGATCCTTTTCGGATAAAATTTAGCTCTGAGGTATGTAAATTTTTAAGATTGTGTGGGGTTCAGTAACGCTCAAGTTTAGCATTTAAGCTGGTTATTGTGCAAGCTGAATAATAAAGCTAGGCATGTATTGAGCGCAAAACTGTATTTCTCTGTGGTTTTATAGGGTGGTATTTGTGGCATAACGCTACAGAAAATTGGCGTATTTTCTGGGAATAATGCAGGTGTAAGCTTGATGTAGTTATTTGAGTTAATTTGCTTTGTGATTTATCTTGATTGTATGGTATAATAACGCGCCTCAAAATAATATTTTGAATAAAAGCATATTTATAATCAACAAATATATTGTATATATCTGATGCGGCTTATGCTTGGAGGCTTGGACATGGGGTCCACGCTTCAGTATTTTTAATAAAAGAAGGAAGATAATGCCTACTATTAATCAATTAGTAAGAAAGCCACGTGTAAGCGTTCGCTACAAGAGTAAATCTCCTGCGCTAGCTGAATGTCCTCAACGTCGTGGTGTTTGTGTACGTGTGTACACTACAACTCCTAAAAAACCTAACTCTGCATTACGTAAAGTATGTCGTGTACGCTTGACTAATGGCTTCACTGTGAATAGTTATATCGGTGGTGAAGGTCATAATCTGCAAGAGCATAGCGTGGTACTTATCCGTGGTGGTCGTGTGAAAGATTTACCAGGTGTACGTTACCATACAGTGCGCGGATCTCTTGATCTGGCTGGTGTTAAAGATCGTAAACAGTCACGTTCTAAATACGGTGCTAAACGCCCTAAATAATAAAACAGGTTTTTTAAGGAAAAGAGATTATGCCTAGACGTAGAGAAGTCGAGAAAAGACAAGTATTGCCAGATCCTAAATTTGGTAGCCATGCCTTGTCAAAATTTATGAATATCATTATGGAAAGTGGTAAAAAAGCCGTTGCTGAGAAAATTGTTTACGGTGCTTTAGATATCGTATCAAACAAATCAAAAAAAGAAGGTATTGAAGTATTCAATCAGGCACTTGAAGCGGTTAAGCCGATTGTTGAATTGAAATCACGCCGTGTTGGTGGTGCTAACTATCAGATTCCTATCGAAGTTGCGCCTGAGCGTCAGGTTGCTTTGGCAATGCGTTGGTTGCGTGATGCTGCTCGTAAACGTGGTGAAAAATCAATGGACATCCGTCTTGCAAATGAAATGATGGAAGCAATCGAAGGTCGCGGTGCTGCTATGAAACGCCGTGAAGAAGTACACAGAATGGCTGAAGCAAATAAAGCTTTTGCTCATTTCCGCTATTAAGATAGGGATTAAGACAAGATGGCAAGAAAAACTCCGATTGAAAGATACCGTAATATTGGTATCTCTGCGCATATTGATGCTGGTAAAACCACTACAACTGAGCGTGTGTTATT
>JBDHRI010000057.1:0-10970 GCA_039807465.1 Burkholderiales bacterium
TCCTTGATGTCTTTAACACTATAGCCAACGGCTTTTTCTGACACATTCATGGGAAACAAGCCGTCTTGTGTATCATTTTTATAGACATAATTCATTTTGTAGTCACTGGCAAAAAACTCTTTCCACTCATTAAAAACATCTGCCATTAGTTGGGTATCTATCGGATGGTTTTTAATTACCGCGAATCCTGTTTCTTTTAGTGATTTGGCAAATTCGGGACTGGCATTTGCTGATTTGAAATCAACCTGAGCTACATGCATGTTTTTCTCCAAAAGATTACTTTTTGAATTAATAGTTAATTTATAAAATTATTCCGCCACCTAGGCATAAATTGCCATCATAGATGACTACTGACTGTCCTGGGGTGATTGCCCATTGTGGTTGTTCAAAATCAAGCATTATTTCATCATTGTCCATTATTTTTAATCTACATCTGGCATCCTGCATCCGGTATCTAGTTTTTGCTGTATAAATTCCTTCAGCGGGGAGTTTGTCAAGCCCAAAACTCAACTGTCGGGCAGTAAGAGTTTTTTTTAGTAATAGCGGATGGTCATGTCCCTGCACAACGATTAATTCATTTGTAGCCAGATTTTTATCGGCAACAAACCATGGTTCGCCTTGTCCGCCAATCCCAAGACCCTTGCGTTGACCGATAGTATAATACATTAAGCCACTGTGTTCGGCGATTATTTTACCATCTGGAGTGACCATTTTGCCAGTCTTAGTTGGTAAGTATTTTTGTAAGAACTCGCGAAATGGTCGTTCACCAATAAAGCAGATCCCGGTACTATCCTTCTTGTCCGCGTTTGGTAAATTAAGTTCTGCTGCCAATTTACGAATTTCCGGTTTGGTTATTTTTGCGAGTGGAAATAGGGAATGCTTTATCTGATACTGATTGAGGCGATAGAGAAAATAGCTCTGATCTTTATTGGTATCTTCTGCTTTCATTAGAAGTTCGCCATCCGCAAGAGCAGTTTTCCCGACATAATGTCCTGTTGCAATATAGTCTGCACCAAGAGTTAAGGCATGTTCAAGAAATGCCTTAAATTTTATTTCTGAATTACATAAAATATCTGGGTTTGGTGTTCTGCCAGCCTGATATTCTGCGAGAAAGTAGCTAAATACGCGATCTTTATAATTTTTGGCAAAATTGACAATTTCTATGTCTATTCCCAATACATCTGCCACTGCAATAGCATCAAGGCTATCTTCCTTGATTGTGCAATATTCATCATTGTCATCATCTTCCCAATTTTGCATGAATATGCCAGTTACATCATGTCCTTCTTGTTTTAGTAAGTATGCTGCAACGGAAGAGTCAACACCACCTGACATGCCAATTACTATTTTTGCCATTTTTAATCCAGATATACGGTTAGATTATCACGATGGTTAGCTAGCACTTCCAGTGGAAATTCAATTCCAGTAAGATAATCATCGATACATTTCATAACTAATGTACTGCGTAACTCATCTTTACGTGATCTAATTGTTTCAAGATCATACCAATTTGCAGCAATAACCCCATCATCATTAGTCATTGGGGCTGGAGTTTTATGAATATTTGTTACTACACCCTTGAAGCAGAATCTGAGGTAGGTATTTTCTGGATTCGGGTTATACAGATAAATGCCAATCAACTTCTTTGGGGTAAAATTCATTGAGCTTTCTTCAAAAACTTCGCGAATAACTGCCGCAATTATATCTTCGTTGGCTTCCAGATGCCCGGCAGGCTGATTTAGCTTATGTCCGGTTGAAGTAACATCGGTTACCAGTAAAAATTTATTTTGATGTTCTATTACTGCTGCAACTGTTATATGGGTATTTGTCATTTATGCGCTTTCATCATCACATTTACTCGTGATTATACATTGAGAAACTATAAAAGATAACTGTATCTCTAAAGAAAGATACTAACCATTATATCAAAGAAGATTATTGGATTTTTAATGCGCTTAGTCATTTAAATGTATGTAGTTTACAATGAATGTTTTTATTAAAGAAAGCCAAAATTAAAATTCCTGGGAACGTGTTAAACTAGTTTTAAGATTGGTGTTATGTGCTGAATTTTAAAGGCTGATTGGTGGAGATGGGGGGAATTGAACCCCCGTCCGAAAGCCCGCTATAACGAGTCCTACATACTTAGGAAGGTCTATCTTTATTCGCCCGAATTCCGCCGGCCTACCAGGCAAAACTCGTGACTAACCACTAAAGGCTTAATTTAGATCAGTAGTCAACCTAAACCAAAGTTTGTTTAAATGGCGTTACGATCTAACCAACAAACAAGTTAGGGTAACGAGAGCAGACTTAAGCTGCTACTGCGAATGAATCGTCGTTTGCGATTATATTTAGCTCAGCGTTTAGCGTGAAACTGAAATCACGGTATGCACTCTAATTACTTTGTAACCCCCGTCGAAGCCATGTCATCCCCGGTAGTTAAGTAGATAATTATACTACAAATAGAGTTGATTTATCAAAATATGTTTTTTGGTTATAAGCTAAAAGTTATCGGCTGGATTTTTCTTCATTGTGTTAGAATAGACACCGTAAATTGTCTATAAAAAATTACAACAAAGGATTTTACTTGATGGCTGATAATAAATTACTGGCTAATGCAATCAGAATGCTGGCTGCCGAGGGAGTGGAGAAGGCTAAATCCGGACATCCTGGAGCACCAATGGGAATGGCTGAACTTGGCGTAGCTTTGTGGCGTGAAGAAATGCGGCATAATCCGATTAATCCAACTTGGTTTAACCGTGACCGTTTTGTTTTGAGTAACGGACATGCTTCGATGTTTCAATATGCATTATTGCATTTGACCGGTTACAATCTTTCGATTGAAGAATTGAAGAATTTTCGTCAGCTGCATTCAAAAACTCCTGGACATCCTGAATATGGCTATGCTCCTGGTATTGAAACTACTACCGGACCATTAGGGCAGGGGATTGCCAATGCGGTAGGGATGGCGCTTGCTGAAAAGCTACTTGCAGAAGAATTTAATCGTGATGGTTATGATATAGTTGACCATCATACGTATGCTATTGTTGGTGATGGTTGCCTAATGGAGGGGATTTCCCATGAGGTTTGCTCGCTGGCTGGAACTCTAGGGCTTGGCAAACTGATTGTATTTTATGATGATAATAATATTTCTATCGATGGCGAAGTTCATGATTGGTATAGTGAAAATGTGGCTAAGCGTTTTGATGCTTATAACTGGCATGTGGTAGAAGCTATTGATGGTCATGATGTAGATGCTATCAGAAATGCTATTCATCAAGCAAAATCGATTCATAATCGTCCATCACTTATCATTTGTAAAACGACTATTGGTAAAGGGTCACCAAATAAGGCTGGTAAAGAAGAGTCGCACGGTGCGCCACTTGGAGCAAGCGAAATTGAGTTAGTAAAAAAAGAACTTGGTTGGACTTATGCTCCGTTTGAGATCCCTTCAGAAGTTTATGCCGGATTTGACTGTAAGAGTAAGGGGATGAATGCTGAAAATAGCTGGAATCAATTATTTACCGAGTATCAGTCACGCCATCCGCAGCTTGCCGCGGAATTTGTTCGTAGAATGGAACATAACTTGCCTGATGATTGGAGTAGTATTGTTAAAGTTGCGGTTAAAGCTGCCAATGATAAACAAGAGACTATTGCTAGTCGTAAAGCATCGCAGAATGCAATTGAATTTTATGCTGAGCATTTACCCGAATTTTTTGGTGGGTCAGCTGATTTAACTGGATCAAATCTAACGCGCTGGAGTAAGGCAACAACTCTAACTGAAGCTAACCGTTATAGTGGTAACTATATTTCTTATGGCGTGCGTGAATTTGGTATGGCTGCAATCATGAATGGTATTTTCCTTCATGGTGGGTATCGTGTTTTTGGTGGAACATTTCTGATGTTTTCAGAGTATGCGCGCAATGCCCTTAGGATGGCAAGCTTAATGAAAATTGCTCCAATTTTTGTGTTTACTCATGATTCAATTGGTTTGGGAGAAGATGGACCTACGCATCAACCTGTAGAGCAAATAGCGACATTACGGATGATTCCGAATATGATGGTATGGCGTCCTTGTGATACTGTTGAAACAATGGTTGCTTGGGCAGATGCTATTGGGCGTAATAAATCTCCATCAAGTCTGATATTTTCGCGCCAAAATCTTAAATTTATTGAACGTAGTCAAACTCAGATTGATAATATCTCGCGTGGCGGCTATATTCTTGCTGATGGCGGCAAAAACCCGGATTATGCAATCATTGCTACCGGATCTGAAGTAGAGCTTGCGCTTAATGTAGCTACAAAATTGACTGGTGATGGACTGAAGGTGCGCGTTATTTCAATGCCGTCCACATCTGTTTTTGATTTGCAGGATGAGAGTTATCGAGATGAGGTTCTGGGTGGGGCTAAAAAGATGGTTGCCATTGAAGCCGGTGTTTCTGATAGCTGGTACAAATATGTAGGTAAAGATGGCGTAATTATCGGTATCGATACTTTTGGCGAATCAGCACCTGCTGCTAAATTATTTGACCATTTTGGTTTTAGTGTTGATAAAATCATTGCTAGATTAAAATAACTTTGTGAAAGAAATATTATGACAATTAAAATTGCAATTAATGGTTTTGGTCGCATTGGACGTAATGTTTTAAGAGCTTTGTATGAGGCAAAACGTACTGATGAATTTGAAGTTGTAGCTGTCAATGATCTGGGGTCTGATCTTACCGTCCAAGCTTTGCTAACCCAGCGTGATACTGTACATGGTTATTTTCCGCATAAAGTTGAAGCAGTTGATAATGGTATTACAATCGATGGTAAGCTAGTGCGGTTCTTTGCTGAGCGGGATCCTAAAAATCTGCCTTGGAAAGAATTAAATGTTGATGTAGTTTTTGAGTGTACTGGCGTATTTACTTCAAAAGCTAAAGCTTCTGCACATATCGAAGCAGGCGCTAAAAAAGTTCTGATCTCTGCGCCTGGTGAAAAGGATGTCGAAGCAACAGTAGTTTATGGTGTAAATCATAATGTATTTACCAAAGATATGACTGTTGTGTCTAATGCTTCATGTACTACTAATTGCTTAGCTCCAGTTGCAAAAGTACTTAATGATACTATCGGTATTGAAAAAGGATTAATGACGACTATTCATGCCTTTACCAATGATCAGGTTTTGACTGATGTTTATCATAGTGATCCACGACGTGCTCGTTCGGCAGTTTCTTCCATGATTCCAACTAAGACTGGTGCTGCTGCGGCTGTGGGATTGGTATTGCCAGAGCTTGCTGGAAAACTTGATGGACTTGCAGTACGTGTTCCAACGATTAATGTATCGGTAGTCGATTTAACTTTTACTGCTAGCCGTGCCACGACCAAAGATGAAGTTAATGCAGCAGTTAAAGCAGCTTCTGAAGGCTTTCTGAAGGGGGTTTTGGGCTACAATGACAAACCGCTGGTTTCTATTGACTTTAATCATTCAAGTTATTCTTCGGTATTTGATTCTACTCAGACACGTGTAGATGGTAATCTAGTTAAAATATTCTCATGGTATGATAACGAGTGGGGCTTTTCAAATAGAATGCTAGATAATGCTAAAGCCTTGATGAATGCAAAATAAGCTGGGTTTTTCTAAAAGCTGACTATTTAAGTTATTGTGCTAGAAATAATTCTGGCACAATGTTTAAGTTGTTAGTAAACTTATTAATTTTATAGGATTTTTATATGTTTAAAAAATTATTGGGGTTTTTCTCAAGTAGTATTGCAATTGATTTGGGTACTGCAAATACACTAGTCTATATGCATGGTAAGGGTATTATCTTGGATGAACCATCGATGGTGGCTCTCGCTGTTGATAAAAGTGGAATGGGGAAAAAAATACTTGCGGTGGGACAGGAAGCTAAAGTAATGCTTGGTAAGACACCTGGACAGATTGAAGTTGTACGACCGATGAAGGATGGGGTAATTGCGGATTTTAATGTTACCGAGCAGATGATTAAATATTTTATTAAAAAAGTTTCAGCGCAAAAAATATTGATGTCTGTTCCACCTACAATTGTAATCTGTGTTCCTTGTGGTTCAACACAGGTAGAGCGCCGTGCCATTAAAGATGCAGCACTTGCAGCTGGAGCGCGACGCGTTGAATTGATTGAGGAAGCTATGGCTGCTGCTATTGGTGCAGGGCTTCCAGTTGAATCTCCTCGGGCTTCAATGGTTGTGGATATTGGTGGTGGTACAACTGAAGTGGGGGTAATTTCACTCGGGGGGCTGGTATATGCCAATTCAATTCGGGTTGCTGGTGATCGTCTTGATGAAGTAATCTCTAATCATATTCGTGCCCGCCACGGCTTATTAATTGGGGAAGCAACTGCTGAGGAAATCAAAAAGCAGATTGGCTCTGCCCACCCTGATACAGACAATGGTGAGATGGAAATTCGTGGACGTAGCGTTTATGATGGCTTACCAAAAAAAATCATTGTAACTTCATCTGAAATTCGTGAAGCACTACATGATGCACTTGATCAAATGGTTAGTGCTGTTAAGCAGGCTTTGGAATTAACTCCTCCAGAGTTAGCTGCGGACATGATTGATTCAGGTATTGTATTAACTGGTGGTGGTGCATTACTTCGTGGTTTAGATATTTTATTTACTGAAACTACGCAACTAAAAGTTGCTATAGCTAATGAGCCTTTACTATGTGTAGCCAAAGGCTGTGGCATGGCATTAGATCATTTATCTGATCAGCGTGTTTACTTAAATCGTAACAAGTAATGCGAAGATTCAAAATTTGGCTTATACTTTTGAGTGTAGGCCTTATTGCTATTGATAAATTCTCCCCTATAAGTAGAATACGCGATAGTATTGCAGTCTTTCTTGAGAAAAATACTTCGCTTCTACTCTATCGAATTCAAAGTTATCCCCAATTGGTGGTGTTAAAAGTGCAGCAGCAGCAAGCACTTGCCAGTCAGAATGTTCAGCTAAAAAAACAGGTTGAAGAGTACTCGCTATTGCTAAAACAAAGCCGAAATCAGGTTAAAGATGTAAAACTACTTAATGATCTCAGCCAAAAAGGTATTTATGAGGATTTTAGTCCGGTTATTGCCAAAGCTGTGTTAGATGTGAATTTCTTTGTTAATAATCAGTTACTGATTGATCAGGGTGAGAATAAAAATATTCAAGTTGGCTATGCCGTAGTTAATAAAGATGGTGTCATTGGGCAGATTTCCACGGTCAATCCAAATAGTTCGCAAATCAGTTTAATTACCAACCCAGAATATAAGATTTATGTAGAGCACAGTGTTTCAAAATCAAAAATGTTGGCTCAGGGTGCTGGTAATAATACTATAATTGTAAAATATATTGATAAGAATGATAAGATTAAAGTGGGTGATATTCTTGAAACAACTGGGCTAGATGATGTTTATCCTGCACAGATTCCGGTTGCCAGAGTAATTCGAGTATTTTATGAAAATAATGGTTTTAATAGTGCAGTATGTGTGCCAGTAGTTGATTTTAGGCAGTTACAGTATGTTTCGGTGTTGAAGAGTGATAGTTAATAATTTGCGATTTATAATATTATGTACTGTACTGGTTTTTTTGCAGTTTACAATAAATAACTTCACTATCTTTTATGTTGACGTTATTGCCATATTATTGGTGAGCTTGTTGTTACGTGGCAATTTAATTTGGTTGCAACTTATTATACTAAGCTTTATTGGTGATCTAATTGGGCACTGGTATCTGGGAAGCCATTTATTGGCGGTGGTTATAATTAGTTTCTTTACCGGGAAAATAGCAAATTTTTATCGTATGTGCGGCTGGTTTCCTCGGATGATAATTTCAATGTTTTATTTTGCGCTTTTTTTCTTTGTTATTTATTTGATTGAATTATCTACTCATCGGGTATTTACTTCGATTGATAGTCTGATTTTTCAGCTTCTGGTTATTTTACCACTTGTTCAGCTTGTCTTGGAGAAGTTAACTGTTCGTAAACCATCTGAATATTATTTCTAGCAATGAGTAAATTACGCATTGTTATTGCCTATTTATTTGTTTGTCTGGTAATCGTAATACTATTACTTCGCTATGCCTATTTACAGATTAATGATCATCAGGATTTGTTGACTAAATCTGTAGAAAACTATTCTTCTATAGTTGCGACTCAGCCTGTTCGAGGTGGAATAATCGATCGTAATGGTGTTATTCTCGCTGATAATCGGGTTTCTTACGCTATTGCTATTTTACCTAAAGATAATAATGATATCGAGGAGTTATTTAAGACCCTTGAAAGCTACATTAATCTAACGGCGCTGGATAAAAAGAAATATGCCAAACAGTTGCGTCAATCTAAAAATTATGATTGGGTGATTATTAAGGATGACTTGTCTAATACTGAAGTAGCTAATTTAACTTCACATGCATACCTTTTTCCTAAATTGAATATATTTGCTCATACCAAGCGAGATTATCCGTTTAGTGAGGTGTACTCTCATAGTGTCGGCTATGTAAGCCGAGTTAGTCAGACGGACAAGAAAAAACTTGATGCAGCAGGAACTGCTCAGAATTATTTGGCTAATGACTATATCGGTAAAAATGGGCTTGAGCAAAAATATGAATCGGTTTTGCGAGGAACAATTGGCAAGAAAATTATTCGTACTGATGCCCATGGTAATGAGGTTGGATTAATTAGTAATGAGCCAGCTACTGATGGCTACACGCTACAACTTACGCTTGATAATGTACTTCAACAACAAGCATATAAATTGTTAGGTAATCATAAGGGAGCCGTAGTTGCTATTGATCCTCAAACAGGCGGAGTTTTAGTTTTTGCTTCCAAGCCTGGATATGATCCAAGCCTATTTTTGGATGGTATTACACCTGATGATTGGGAGGATTTGCAGCAGGATGAACGAAACCCTCTTTTAAATAGAGGTGCTCAAGGAACATACCCTCCAGGTTCAACCTTCAAACCGTTTATGTCTGCTGCTGCATTATATCTAGGTGTTAGAACTCCACAATATCGTTATAATGATATTGGTTATTTTGTTATACCCGGATCTTCCCGGAGATTTCGCAATAGCGGTGGTGGACGTGCTTTAGGAACACTTGATTTTGTTACTGCTATTGCTAAATCTTCTGATGCTTTCTTTTTTAAGCTTGGACTAGATATGGGTGTTGACCGGATGGATAAAGGGCTTTCTCTCTTTGGTCTTGGTAGTAAAACCGGGATTGATTTGCCCCAAGAAAATACAGGTCTTTTGCCATCAAGAGCATGGAAAGCTAAGCGCTTTGCTAAGGACTCGTATCAAGTAAACTGGCAAGCCGCGGATAGTGTAAATATGGGAGTAGGGCAGGGATTCAATCATTATACTCCATTACAAATGGCTTTTGCTACAAGTATTCTAGCCAATGATGGTGTATATTATCGACCGCATCTTTTAGATAAAGTAATTGATAAAAGTGGTAGTGTTGTAACTACCTATCATGGAACTAAAGAAGAGATCCCGATTCCAAAATCTTACTTGGAGCTGGTAAAAACTGGTATGCAAAAAGTAATGCAAATTGGTACTGGGGCTAGTGTTGGTCAGGGTTTACAATATACTATGGCGGGTAAAACAGGTACTGCACAAGTAGTTGCTTTAGCTGCTGGCTCGCGTCATGCAAAGTTTGCGGGTGAAAAATATAAGGATCATTCGTGGTTTATTGCTTTTGCTCCAGTAGATAAACCCAAAATAGCTATAGCCGTACTTGTTGAAAATGGTGGTTTTGGTGCAGCAGCAGCAGCTCCGATTGCTAGAGCAATTTTTGATACTTATTTATTAGGTGCAGAAAGTCACGAAAGTATGAGTGTTTTGCGGTATAAGAAATTTACCCCAAAAGTAAATGAATCGACTCATGATGAAGAGGAAGACTCTTCTGAAAATAATGATAATGGTGAAGAAAATGAAACAATCATTCAAGACTAGATTATATCGATTCTGGCGCTATTTTTATAATTTTGACTATGTATTAATTTTTGCACTGCTTTCGTTATTTGTTATAAATGGATTTATTCAATATTCTGCAAATGATCAGGTATTAACCAGAATATATAATGATGTGGGATATATGATTTTTTCTTTTATTATCATGTTGGTAATAGCTGGAGTTAATTATAACCGTATTCGTGCCAGTGCAATTCCCATTTACATAGTTTCATTGATTCTGATCATTTTGGTGCTAATTATCGGAGTTAAAGTGAATGGTGCCAGACGATGGCTCAATCTGGGAGTGCGAATACAGCCATCAGAATTATGCAAAATTTCCGTTCCTTTGCTGGTAGCTTATGTTTTGTCAGTTAAACCTATGGCAGTAAAGGCGTGGCAGTTTACGCTGGGTATTTTGATAATTTTAATCCCCTTTGCATTGATTGCCAAACAGCCAGATCTAGGAACTGCAATCTTAGTTTTTGCGGCTGGCTTCTTTGTGCTTTTTTTTGCCGGATTGCCATGGCGAATAATAATTGGTAGTATTATTCTTGTCATTTGCTCTAGCCCTCTAATTTGGCATATGTTAAAAGACTACCAGAAACATCGTGTATTAACTCTAATTGATCCGCAGTCAGATCCATTGGGCAAAGGTTATCATATTATTCAGGGTATGATTGCGATTGGTTCTGGCGGTATTCATGGCAAAGGCTATTTACATGGAACTCAGATTCATCTTAATTTTATTCCTGAGAAACATACCGACTTTGTAATTACAGTTTTGGCGGAAGAGTTTGGTTATATAGGTGTGTGTGTGATCTTATCTATTTATTTATTAGTTGCCTTGCGTGGTTTAAGAATTATGCGACTGGCTACGGACAGATTTTCTCAGGTTATGGCAGGAAGTATTACCATGTCATTTATTTCTTATGTATTTATCAATATGGGTATGGTTAGTGGCATATTTCCTGTAGTTGGGGTGCCATTACCATTAATTAGTTATGGTGGAACTGCTACGAT
>JBDHRI010000058.1:0-10946 GCA_039807465.1 Burkholderiales bacterium
TATCTAATCATTCAGTCCATACGCAGGAAAATACACAGTTCCGCCCCAGTTTGCTTGTAAATCAAAGCCATTTTTGTAAACCTGATAAACTGATATCTCCGGATTAAATGAAAACTGTCCACCCACTACACCCAGTGTTGCAGATGCACCAATGTCTGCCCCAGAACCTTTAGCCCCGATAAACTGCTGTAATGCAAATTGATTTTTAAATACAAAGATTATATATAAAGACTCATAACCAATTCCTGGACCTGTACCAGCACGAGAGGTATACATATAAATAACCTTTTTATTTTTATTATCAAAGATAACTCCCTTACCATAAGCACCAACATATAAAAGTACATTATAATTGTTTATTTCAAAAACGCCAAATGCTACAGCAGATTCGAAATTAATTTTTAAATCAGGGTTTTTAGTATAAACTACTTTCAATGCAGCCTTTGACATAGCTAGGTACTGTTGACGTGTTTTTATCTTATCTGAACTATTCAAATTATCATTAAGATACTGTGCTCGGTTTACTAATAATGCAGAATTTCGCAGTGCACTCTCGAGATTATCTGGCTGTAATGTTTGTAAATTATAACTGGAAGGGGTGAAGGTGGTTACTTCTTCACCTATATCTGGCAACTTCTGGTTGCTATTTTCATAGCTATTAGGAATTATTAATGCGAGCTCTGTATAAATCAATGGATAAATATTTTTATCCTTAGAATAGTCTAGCTGTCCAAATAATATTGGCAAATTAAGCTTACTACTATTAAGGTTCGACCCCGTAATATCAATACTTGAAGAAATTTGTTCTGTATCAGATAAAAGAGTTAAGTTACTTTCTTCATAATAGCCATTGAATAGCGACGTACTACTTATTGACTCAGGAAGGCTATATGCGCTTACATAAGCAGGAAGAATATCACTTTCTTTTATATGAGATTTTGATTTATTTGAACTAAAAACACTACAACCACCAAGAACCAAAAGATAAACAAATAAAATATTTTTAATAAATTGAGCCACCAGATTATTACTTTCAGAACAAAAAAGCCTTATCATCAAGATAAGGCTGAATAGTTAAAATCAACTTATTTGGTACTTCTTAACCATGTCACTAGCTGATTATCAAATTGAGTTACCAGATTATTAATAGTGTCAGTAAATCCTGTTGGACCAACTGGAGCATCACTATGTAGCTCAAATACACGACTGGCTTTTACTACATTTCGGTCTAGGTCTATCAACTGAGCATATATAACCATCATTGCCATTGAGGATTTGTTGTCTGGGTTTACGTCTTGACGTAATAAAATTAACTGGGTTACTAAACTATAATTAGCGTTGGCAATTGCGTTATTGGTTACCAGATTTTTAAAATCACAAGATAATACGATTTTCTTAACCATTGTTTGTGTCAACATATCGGTAGGTAACGCTGCCCATTGACTATAACTATATTTTTCCAGTTCATACTTGGAACTTGAATAAAACATTTTAGTAGAATTATACGGTGCATTTGCATGCATCGTTGCTACATAAAGAATATCATTTCTATTACTTGATGTACAACCACCGCTATCAATCTTGCTTATATCAGAAATAAACGAAGGATCAGTAATTTCATAATCAACAGTATGTCTTTGCTCTACTGGTGATAGAATTCCACAAGAACCTAATGTTAGGCTTAGTAGCAACCCACTAATTTTAATGATTTTTTTTAACATGACTACTCTCCCGGACCAGGTTGGGCTGGTGCCTTACCACGGATTAACACAGTTGGATTTTGATTTATTGTACGCATTAGTTCATCAACCTGAGAACTAGTACGGCTCATATTTGTTACTGTTTGATTAAGGTTTGGCAATAATACCGTATTAATACTTCTCAATGTATTATTTTGGAAAGTATCAAGAACATTATCCAGTGAATCGCTATTTTTCTTTAATGATTTCGAAAGATCAGTCAATTCTATAATAGCACCATTCATACTTTTTGCATTGGTATTGAAATTAATTAAAACCTCATTTATTTGATTCATGGTTTTATCTATATTACCTGCCTGCCCAGCTAACGCAGCAGTTAGCACATCAAGATTTTTTACAATTCTATTAATATGTACCAAATTACTCTCATTCAGCATCTGTTTAATGTCAACCGAAATATCTTTAATATTCCCAGTAACACTTTGTGCCTGCTCCGATAAACTATATAGTAAAGAAGGCTTCGAAGGAATAGTCGGATATGGTTCAGAATCATGCGGTTTTATCACCGTGAATGACTCATTTTTATTAAGTCCCAAATTAATAAATGACATCCCGGTTATGCCCTGGCCCTTAATCGTAGCATAGGTAGTAGTAGTAATTGGTAAGCCTTGATTAACATTAATTCGAACCATAATATTATGGGGGTCATTTCTATCCAAATCGATTGAGAAAACCTTACCAACCTCAACACCATTGTACTTAACAACAGAATTAGTAGTTACTCCGTCAACAGGCTCATGAAAAACGACCTGATAAGTATCATATGCTTGTCGCTTAGAAGTGGAAAACCATAACCATATACCTATAATTACAGCAAATCCAACAACCACAAATGACCCTACAGTCAAATATAGTCGATTATTTTTCATTATTGACTCCCCATTTGTGCTGAATAATACGCTTTAGTAATTTTGCCACGTGTTCCATTAAAATACTCATGCAAATCCTTTATTGCGGTTTGATTGGCTGCATTTAATACTGTATCATGCAGTAATACTCTTTTTTCGCCAAGATAAATTATCTCATTACTAGTATGCCAGATAGAATCTAAATCATGGGTAATCATGATTACAGTCAATTTTAACTGCTGCTGTAGATTCAGAATCAATTCATCAAAGCTCGCTGCACTATTCGGATCCAGCCCAGCTGTTGGCTCATCCAGAAAAACAACCTTAGGGTCTAGTGCTAGAGTTCTAGCTAAAGCAACCCGTTTTAGCATACCCGGGCTAATTTCCTTGGGGTATTTATTGTAAGCTACTTCTTTAAGCCCTGTAAGCTTTAACTTCATAAATGCAAGCTCACGAACATCTTCATAACTAAAATCAGTATATTCAAGCAATGGAAACATTACATTTTCTAATACTGTATAAGAAGAAAAAAGCGCACCTTGCTGAAACATCATTCCCATCTGACTAAGCACCCGCTTTGTATACGGATTCTCTAAGTCATAGCTTGAGATCTTCTCCCCCATCAGAT
This sequence comes from Burkholderiales bacterium, assembly GCA_039807465.1. Classification (GTDB taxonomy): domain Bacteria; phylum Pseudomonadota; class Gammaproteobacteria; order Burkholderiales; family UBA11063; genus Aquella. The sequence goes on from JBDHRI010000058.1 coordinate 3,237, forward strand.
AAATTTCACCTTCAGTGATAGGCTGTAACATTAAGATTTCCCTAACGAGGGTTGTCTTCCCGCATCCACTGGCACCAATAATAGTAACTATTCGATCTGGCATTATAGTTAGATTAAGGTTTTTATGAACCCAATCACCATTAAAACAAGTGCCTAATTCTTTTACTTCTATAATAGGTTTTGAACTGGCAATTCGCATATCACATTCCCAAAATCTTGAATATAATTGCATAGATTGCATCAAATAATACAATCAAACAAATAGACATCACCACACTTCTCGTCGTTTGCACACCAATACTGTCTGCATTGCCTTTTACACGAAATCCACAAAAACAGCCAACCATCGCGATAATTGTAGCAAAGGTGAAGGTTTTAAAAATACCGATAGTGTAATTATTTATAGAAACTGCTGTCTGCAATTTATTTAGAAAAAGACTATAACCTACCGACAGTGAGGTCGCTGAAACTATTGCACCACCAAGCATACTGGCAACATCTGCGATCATCGTCAGAATTGGTAAGGAGATAAGTAGTCCAATTAACCGTGGAATTACCAATCTACGAACTGGAGAAATCCCCATGGTCTGCAAAGCGTCAATTTCCTCAAGAACTTTCATGGTACCAATTGAAGCTGTGATTGCTGACCCCGTTCGTCCAGCAACAATAATCGCAGTCAAAAGAGGTGTCACTTCACGTAAAAGTGCTATACCTAAGAAATTAACTATATAAACATTTGCCCCGTAAGTAATAAATTGCGGTGACATCTGATAAGCCAGATTCACACCAATAAGGAAACATAATAATGAACTAATAAGTATCCCACCAATTCCGGCACTGGAAATAGTCTCGACAATACCCGGATAATATAAGGATTGCGAACGCTTAAAAATAGTTGCAAAGGCTACGCAAATATGACCAAAAAACTCAATCAGCTCAACCGTGGTATGCCATAAACCAACCACTGATTGTCCTATTTTTTCAAAAATTCCAGCTTTATATTCAAAATTAATTGGATTATCATGTTTTAATTCAAAACCCGTAGTCATTTTTAGTAATGCTAAATCTTCATCTAGCATTTCTATAGACGAAACTACACTTGACGCATTCTGTAATTTACTAATTAACCGATGAATAAAGAAGGCACCAGTAGTATCCATATATGATATCTTACTGCCATCGATGATAACTTTCTTTCCTGAGACAATCAGTTTATCAAGAATCTTATCAGTGGTTTTTTCGAGTACAACCCAACTCCACTCACCAGACAGCTTATACGTATCTGTTTTGCTATCAAACTCTATTTGGACAGTATCGTACTTTTTTTTGTTTTCTTCAAGCGCATTCTTATACATGATGTGCCTCAATGTAATTTTTCAACATTACCAGCTTCCTGTTCAGATGTCTCAACTGAACCAGATTTTTTAGAATAACCTATACGTAATATCCAGAATATATAACTTACTACTGTATAGATGACAAAAAAAGCATAAAAAACTTCTTCTGGATAATAAAAAAACAATATCATTAAAGCTAGAATTGCCAAAACAGCCCTAAATGGTGCAGTTTGGTGGAAATGAAACTCCTTAAAGCTATAAAACTTTATATTGCTAACCATTGATAAACCGGCAATAAGAGTAACAAATAAACCTAAAACAATCATAAATTTAGAGTTAAATTGATACTCTGCACATAAATAAACATAACCAGCAACAAGTGCTGCGGCAGAAGGTGAAGGTAAGCCTTGGAAATATTTTTTATCTGTTACACCAAGCATAACATTGAACCGAGCTAGACGCAAAGCGGCACAAGCGCAATACACAAAAGAAACAAGCCAGCCGATGCGCCCCAAATGATGAAGCCCCCAATTAAATACAAGCATAGCTGGTGCAGCCCCAAAAGAGACCATATCAGCCAGACTATCCAACTCAGCACCAAATGGTGATGAGGTATGAGTAAGCCTTGCAACCCGACCATCGAGACTATCAAGAACCATTGCAACAGCGATAGCAATTCCTGCATGATAGAAATCACCACCAATTGATCTTATCATGGCATAAAAACCGCAAAACATTGCACTTAAAGTAATCATGCTTGGCAGCAAGTAGATAGGTGAGCCTTTAGCCCGCTGCTGTTGAACTGGTTCTTGCATTTATTAATCCATTCTTGCTAGGATTGTTTCAGTTGCCTTTACTTTTTGTCCAATGCTAACTAAAGGTGTTGCCGATAATGGCAAATATACATCAACTCTGGAACCAAAGCGAATAAAGCCATAACGTTCACCACGAGTTAACCACTCACCAGCTTTGGTATAGCACAGGATACGCCTTGCAACCAAACCAGCTACCTGCACAAAAGTAATTTTATGCCCATTATTCATACGTACGATAATTGCATTGCGCTCATTTTCACTTGAGGCTTTATCAAAATCCGCATTAATAAACTTGCCCGGAATGTAATTAACTTTTACAACCTCACCATCAACGGGAGAGCGATTCGAATGCACGTTAAATACATTCATAAAAACACTAATTCTTAAAGCATCAACACCCTGATAATCATCGTAGGCTTTTTCAACACTTATTATTTTGCCATCTGCAGGTGAAAGTACCAAATTAGGCTCATCCGGAATTACTCGTGGCGGATCTCTAAAAAATTGAATAACAAAAATTGCCACTAAAATAAAAGGCAGTGCAGCCCAAAAATTACCTAAGTACCAGATTAACAATGATAATCCAACACTGATTATTATAAACGGCCAACCTTCTTTAGCCAGTATTGGATGCGGGTAATGCTTCAACCTATACTCCTATCTTATTAAATATACAAAATTTAGTCTTGAATGCTTTCTATTATATCATCAATAGTGGACTGCTTGCCAGAATTAGTCGCCTTATCCGCACTATTAGTGGACTTCTCTGGACTACTACTATTTGCTTTCGCGCCACTAGCATTCTCATTATCTGAGATAGCAATTTCACCATTGGTGGAGTCTTCTGAATCCATACCTGATGCATCATGTTTGCCAATTGGACTTCCTGCATAGTAATATTCAGTATCACCTTTCCAAGTCCCCTCAGGTTCAGCCACAATTCCATCTGGCATCGGCAATTGTTTCTCTGGAATATTAGCTAATGCAACGCGCATGAAATCAATCCAAATCGGCAAAGCTAAAGTAGCACCAAATTGTCGTCCCAATGTTTTTGGCTGATCATAGCCAACCCAAGTAATCGCAACAATATCCGGAGTATAACCATCAAACCAGACATCCTTGGAATCATTAGTAGTACCAGTTTTTCCACCGATATCACTCCGATGAAGCTCACGCCACGCACGTGCTCCAGTACCATACTTAGCTACATCCTTCAGAATACTATTCATGATAAAAGCGTTCCGTTTATCTATTACTGGAGAAGTGGTATTAGCATTAACCACCTGCGTTTGGGCTAAAACATTGCCATTGGCATCGGTAATCTTACTAATGAAATAAGGCTGTGTCAGATATCCTCCATTGGCAAATACCGCATAAGCTTGCGCCATCTGGATTGGAGTTACTTCATTTGCTCCCAGCGCCATAGTCAGATATGGCTGGAACTGAGACTCAGGAAATCCAAATTTACTAACGTAGCTAATTGCTGCTTTAGGTGTGATTTGATTAAGAATCTTAACTGTTACCAAATTCCGCGAGAGAGTTAGTGCCTGCCGTAAAGTTATCGGACCAAGGAACTGCCCATCATCATTTTTAGGACACCATGCACCACCATCATTCCCACCAGGAAAACAAACCTGACTATCATCTATAACTGTTTCCGTTGTAAATCCCTTATCTAATGCAGCTGAATAAATAAACGGCTTGAAGCTTGAACCAGGCTGACGGTTTGCCTGCATCACATGATTAAAGCTATTGGCAGTAAAATCATAACCGCCCATCAGCGCTAAAATTGCCCCGCTATTAGGATTCATCGCAACCAGCGCACCTTGTGTTTGCGGAAGCTGTCCTACCTGCCAGCCATTTACCCCCTGTTGCACTCTAATTACTGAGCCAGGAAGAATCTGTTTACCCTCACCGCCACTCAAGTATTTCCGTATGGGATCTAGCTGTTTACCACTTATCTTGACATGCGTTCCGTTTCTGATAATAGCTTCAATTCCATTACCATCAACGTGTAACACTATAGCTGCCAACAGATCACCATAATCAGTAAAATTATCAAACTCACCCAAAGCAGTCTGCTCAACAGTGCTACCATCTGGAGTAGATAAATCAACACGCTTTTCTGGTCCTGAATAACCACGTGACATATCATAATTAAGAATACCTTTACGCAATGCAGTATATGCTGCCTGCTGAAGTTTACTGTTTACAGTTGTATAAACCTTAAATCCTTTGGTATAAACATCATCGCCATAGGTTGGATATAAGTACTGACGAGCCATTTCAGCAACATAACCGCCAGCGTCAGTTGAATCTTTAACAGTTCCTTTAATAACAGTGATCTTCTGCGCAATCGCAGTATCATACTGTTCTTGAGTAATATAGTTATGTTTTAACATCCTACCCAGAACATAAATTTCCCGCTCATGTGAACGCTTAGGATTAACCACTGGATTATACGCTGACGGTGCTTTTGGCAATCCAGCTAAAACAGCATATTCAGCAATAGTCAGCTTATCTACTGTTTTGCCAAAATAAGTCTCAGCTGCTTCAGCAAAGCCATACGCGCGTTGTCCAAGGTAAATCTGATTAATATAAAGCGTTAGAATTTGCTCTTTGGTCAGTGAATGCTCAATCTTATAAGCAAGAAGAATCTCATTGAATTTACGAGTAAAGGTTTTCTGTGTAGTAAGAAAAAAATTTCTAGCTACCTGCATAGTAATAGTACTTGCGCCAGACTGTAAATGCCCACTGGTAATATTACCGATTGCTGCGCGCAAGATACCAAGAAAATCGATTCCACCATGCTCAAAAAAACGCTCATCTTCCGCTGATAAAATTGCTTCAACCAATAACTTAGGGGTATCCTGATAATCGATATAAATCCGGTGTTCCTGTCCAAATTGACCAAGCAATACTCCATCTGCCGAAAATACCTGTAGCGGCAATTTTGGCTGATAGTTACGTAATTCATCCATGCTTGGTAACTTTGGATAGGTTACCATAACCATTACACCAACAACACCAACTCCAGCAATAATTAAACCAATAATTAGCAAAAACAATTTAGCAATTATTGAAGTTTTTCTTTTTGGCTCAAATTCCATATAGTTACTCTTCTAATCATGGGTAGGTTATACTTTGAAAATTATACTATAAACTCAATTAGAGTATCATACCCAGTAGCCTATTCCCACTCAATTGTAGCAGGTGGCTTACCAGAAATATCATAAACTACCCGATTAATTCCTTTAACCTCATTAATAATTCGGTTTGCCACCCGAGTAATAAATTCAAATGGCAAATTTGCAACATTAGCCGTCATAAAATCGGTTGTTTCTACAGCCCTTAGCGACACAACATAATCATAAGTGCGTCCATCACCCATAACACCAACCGAACGCACTGGCATAAAGACAACAAATGCCTGCGCTACTTTCTGGTATAAATCACTCTTATACAACTCTTCAATAAAAATATTATCTGCAAGCTGTAATAACTGTACGTATTCAGGCTTAATTTCGCCAAGTATCCTAACACCAAGACCAGGACCGGGAAACGGATGCCGATAAATCAATTTTGGCGCAATTCCCATAGCAACCCCAAGACTACGCACTTCATCCTTAAATAATTCACGTAATGGCTCTAGCAATTTCAAATTAAGCGTTTCTGGTAATCCACCAACATTATGATGTGATTTGATATTATGCGCCTTGTTATTTTTACTACCGGCAGATTCAATTACATCAGGATAAATCGTACCTTGTGCCAACCATTTGACACCTTCCAGCTTAGTAGCCTCATGCTGAAAAATATCAACAAATAATTTGCCGATTATTTTACGCTTCTGCTCAGGATCGGTTACACCTGCCAAAGCAGTATAGAACTGCTCCTGCGCATTGATACGAATAATATTAAGCCCAAGGTTATCATGATAATTTTGCATTACCTGATCGCCTTCATTATGTCTTAATAAACCAGTATCCACAAAAATACAAATCAGCTGTTCACCAATTGCCTTATGAATTAAAACTCCAGCAACTGTGCTATCTACACCACCGGATAGCCCTAAGACCACTTTGTCATTACCAACCTGCTCACGAATCTTAGCAATTGCCTCATCGACATAATTAGGCATAGTCCAAGATGGCGCGCACTTACAAATATCCAACACAAAATGCCCGAGCATTTTGTCACCCTGCTTGGTGTGAGTTACTTCAGGATGAAACTGCACCGCATAAATCTGGCGCTTAATATCTGCCATTGCAGCAATTGGGCAAGAATCAGTTTCAGCAATAACCTCAAATCCTTCAGGTAGTCGAGTAACTTTATCCCCATGACTCATCCACACTTGTAAATAATCACCAAGGTCATTTGTACCATCACTTATATTTGCAAACAGCGTTGATTTAAGTTTATTAATCTCGGCATAACCAAATTCGCGTTTACCAGAATTAATTACCTCACCACCTAATTGCTTAGCAATAGTTTGCATTCCATAGCAAATACCAAATACTGGTACCCCAAGATTAAATACTACATCAGGAGCACTTGGCGTATCAGTCTCATATACCGAATTTGGACCACCAGATAGAATTATTCCCTTAGGTGCAAATTCACGAATCAGTTTTTCATCAATATCATAAGGATGTATTTCACAATATACATTTAATTCACGTATTCTACGCGCGATTAACTGGGTTACCTGTGAACCAAAATCCAGAATCAAAATCTTATCTAATTGCATTTCTTAATCCTATTTGCAATAAACCAAAGTACCCTCATCTTCGCCAGAAACCACCCGCAAAAGGCTACCCGGCTTGAAAATACTACATACATTTATATTCATTCCATTTTCCCGACAAAGCGCAAATGCCGCCATATCCATTACACCGAGATTTTGCGAAATTGCATCATCAAATGTCAACTTGTCATATCTAACCGCATCAGCATATTTCTTAGGGTCCTTATCATAAACCCCATCAACCTTGGTTGCCTTTATCAGCAAATCACAATTCATTTCAATTGCCCGCAAAGCTGAGCCACTATCTGTTGTAAAGTAGGGACTACCCACCCCACCGACAAAGATAACTACATCACCATCAGCAATACGCTTTACTGCGCTATCCCGGTTATAACCCTTGATGATATTGCCAATTGGAAATGCAGAGTAAACTTTAGATGGAATACCACGGGCATTAAAAGCATCGCGTAACAATATCCCATTCATCGCAGTTGCCAGCATTCCCATAAAATCTGCATTAGCTCGCTGTATCCCCAACTTGTCACTTCCACTTAAACCGCGAAAAAAATTACCGCCACCAATCACAATACCAACTCGAACCCCTTTTGCTAGAATTTCTTTTACCTGATTAATAATAAATTCAACTGTTCCGGGATCAACTGATTCAGTAGAATCCCCCATTAGAGCTTCACCAGATAGCTTTAACATTATGCGTGGATATTTGAGCATGCAACTGTTCCTCTTGGAAAAAATCAGCTGAATTATAGCATAAATTTAGGGGAAACCCTTTGTGATTATTGATTTTATGATT
>JBDHRI010000059.1:0-10918 GCA_039807465.1 Burkholderiales bacterium
TCCTATACAACTGCGTTATTTTTTAATTACCAAATTATTAAAGATCAGTTTACTCAGCTTGAGTTACTTATTCAAGCTTAAAAAAGCGAGGACTCAGGTAAAAGGTTAAATAATCATGTTAGTTAAAGCATTAACTATTGCTGGATTTGATGCTTCCGGCGGCGCAGGGATACAAGCAGATCTCAAAACATTTTCTGCCTTTGGTTGTTACGGAATGAGTATATTAACTGCATTACCAATACAGAATACTTGTGGGGTTAGTAACTGTTATTCAATACCCTTACAGGCGATTAAGGAGCAGTTAGATAGTATATTTTCGGATATTATGCCGGATGTGATAAAAATTGGGATGTTATTTAATAGTGAGATAATCGACTTGGTAGCTGAATATTTAGAGCAAAATGCTAAAGGAACCCCAATAGTGATTGATCCGGTAATGGTTGCCAAAAGCGGCGATATGTTGCTACTTCCAGAAGCGGTTATGACTCTAAAAGAGAAAATTTTGCCGCTGGCAACGGTTGTTACGCCAAATATTGATGAAGCAGAAGTATTAATTGGGTATAAAATAAATACACAAGATGCGATGCTTAACGCCGCCAGAGAAATTCTTGAAACTGGAGTAGCGGCAGTTTTTCTTAAAGGTGGACATATGGAGGGAGATGTATGTCAGGATTTATTATTAACTGAAAATAAATACCAATGGTTTAGTTCAACAAGGATTAAAAGTAAAAATACGCATGGTACTGGCTGTACATTATCGGCTGCGATTGCCTGTGGTTTAGCTCATGGCGATTCGTTAGTAGCTAGCTGTAAAAATGCCAAGGAGTATATTACCCAGGCAATTCATTCTTTTCAGCATGAAACTATAGGTAAAGGGCATGGTCCAGTGAACCATTTTTATGCGATTTGGAAACAAAATCTGACAAAAGCAAAGGTGGTGTAATGAAGTTTTCAGAATTAGCTTGGCAACAGAATCAGGGTAATTATGCAAAAATATTGAATCACCCATTTAATCGGGAGTTATCGCAAGGTACATTAGAAAATGATAAATTTATGTATTATATCGAGCAGGATTCAATTTATCTAAAAGAATATGCCAAGTCGCTGGCAACAATAGCATCTAGGCTTGAATTGACTGCGCATATTCTTGACTTTATCGATTTTGCCAAAGGCGCTTTTATTGCTGAGCAGGAAGTGGTGCATAGTTCTTTTCGCAAGCAGTTTGCTGATATGACAATTGATAAGCCCATTTCAAATGCTTGTATTGGTTATACCAGTTATTTGAATGCTACAGCTAAAGGTGAAGCCGTTGAAGTTGGTGTTGCTGCAATTTTACCGTGCTTCTGGGTTTATCATCAGGTAGGTTGTCATATTCATAGACACTCTGTAGAAGATAATCCATATCAATTATGGATAGATAATTATGCTAGTGATGAATTTGAAGTTGGGGTTAGACGGGCAATAGCAATTGCTGACGAATTATATTTAGTTGCTAGTGATGGTACTAAGCTGAAAATGTTGGAGGCTTTTGCTAATGGTGTTATCTGGGAATATCATTTTTGGAATGATTCGTATAATCGCAATTATTTTAAGCGGCTTTTGTAGAAGTGGATTTGGTTGGTATCAAAATTGATCTGTTTCTGCGGAGATGCAACTTATCTAGTCATGTAATAATAATTTTCATACGCGTGTTTGTTGATTAATGGTGGTAATTTTTTGAAATTATTTATCTTTCATGTATTTAATTGGATTTTTCAATGTAAAAATATAGTAATATAATGGTTGAAATTAAATAACTTATAAACTATATGAATGAAAAAAATATAAATCTAAATGAAGAAGAGCTTCTGGAGCCGCTTAGTAAAACCAAGCGTAAAGCTCAGATGGAGGGACTTCAGGATTTAGGAATAGAGTTGGTAAAATTGCCAAAAGACAAATTAAAAAAACTGGAATTACCACCGGAGTTACTCGAAGCAGTAAAACATGCTCAGCAAATAAATTCTAATGGTGCGTTGCGCAGGCAATACCAGTACATTGGTAAATTGATGCGAAAAATTGATGCAGAACCAATTGTCAGTAAGTTGGCTGATCTAAATGGCGAATCTTTAAAGTCCACTCAGGTATTTCATTTAAGCGAATCATGGCGTGACAAATTATTGTCGAGTGATGAAAGCTTAACCCAGTTTGCGCTTGAGTTTCCTATCCCAGATATTGCGGAGTTGCGGATTTTGATACGGCAAGTACGTAAAGAGCAACAGGCAAATCAAAACCGTAATTACACAAAACTATTTCGATTAATTAGAAGCATAATTGAGGAAAATATTGATGAATGAAGTACAACTTAGTATAGTCGTTATTATTGCAGTAATAGTTTTAGCAATAATAGTTTATTATATTTACCAGGAGCATAAGTTTAAGAAAATCATCGAAGCCAATTTTAATCAAGCTGCTGATGATGTGATCAAACATGATCAAGGATTAGTTTTTGATAATCAGGCAAATGAAATTTCAGCATTTAAGAGTTCAGTTGAAGATCGTATAATTAACGAGCAAGATAAGCTTGAGCAAGCAGAAATGGCATTTGACCCGCTATTAAATGATAGCGAAATTATAAATCAGCCAAAAAACACTGATTTTATAGATTATGACAAGATAGAGTTTCCGTATGCAAATATTGTTGAGCGTGAACTTGATCATGTAATTGACATAACTTTTCCTAAAGCTGCCAAAATCAAAATGCTGCCGGACATTAGCCAGTATATTACTAAGAGTTATGTTTTCTTTGTTCTTGATAAAAATGGTGGTTGGCAAATTTATCAGGCAGGGAATAAGTATGTTATCCGCGGCTTAAAGTTGGTTCTAACTTTGGTTGATAACGAAGGTGTAGTCAATGATTTGCAGCTAAACAACATTTATAATGAACTAGCTAAATTTGCCCTTCATCACGAAGCTCATATCCGCCAAACTGATTCAGAATTACAAATCAGAAAGCTTCAGCAACAATTAAAAGGATTAAATAATGTTGAGCTTGAGCTTGCTTTATATATAGTGAATAAAGATAAGCTGGAGTTTCGTCATTTGCAGAAATATTTTGATAGTAAAGGTTTTAGTTTTAATCATGGTTATTTTGAGAAAATAGAAAATGGTAAAACATTATTTCGGATCGGTGATGAATTTGATAAGCCATTAAATGTAAAATCATCGTATCAGCTTCTTTCGATTAATGCCAAATTACAGCATCTCGAATATCCAATGCAGGCGGTTGAAAGCATCTTTGATTTTGCTGAAGATTATATGCAGATTTTTGAATCAAGATTACTTACAAATAATAAACTGGTACTGGCTGAGAAAGATTACAACACTCTGGTTAAGCAAGTAAATGGTTATATTAATAATATGAATCGTCAGGGCGTACAACTTGGTTCTGCATTAATTATGCGCGTATTTCCTTAATAAATAGGGAATGAGCAGTTTTCTTTCTGTTTGATTTAGAATTTCAGAGTTGGTTCCAAGAAAGTTACCCATGTTGTCATTTAGTAAAATTCATAGTATGCCAAAAGTCGTGTTACATGACCATCTTGATGGTGGGCTACGCACTAAAACAATAGTTGAACTGGCGAGTCAACAAAAGATTGATTTACCATTTACCGAGCCTGAAAAGTTAGCGGAGTGGTTTTATACTGAATCTATTGCAAAAGACTTATTTCGCTGCCTTAATGCTTTTACTGTATCATGTTCAGTGATGCAAACTTCTGAATCTCTACAACGGATTGCTTATGAGATGATGGCTGATTTTGCCAGTGAAAATGTAATTTATTTAGAAACCAGATTTTGCCCGTATCTGCATCTTCAGCAGGGTTTAAGCTATAAAGAAGTTATGGATAGCGTTATTCTGGGGCTGGAGCAGGGCAAACGTGATTTTGGTATTGAATATGGTATCCTTATTTGTGGAATTAGAAATTTTACAGATGAAATTAATTTAGAGTTGGCAAGGCTTTGTGTGGAATTTTACGGTAAAAAGGTTGTTGGTTTTGATTTTGCTGGAGCGGATATAGGTTTTCCATTATCACAGCAGAAACAAACTTTAGAGCTACTACATAAACATGATATTCCATTAACGATTCATGCTGGTGAAGCCGATGATATTTTTTCAATTATTGAAGCATTAGATAATAAAGCATTACGGATTGGACATGCCTGTCAGATGCTTAATTATAAAGATGAAAAGTTGGTTGCAGACGTTTTAGCGCGAATGATTAACGATAATATTCATCTGGAAATCAATCTATCTAGTAATATTGGAACCGGAGTGATAGATGCATTAGAGCACCATCCTGTGATGCATTTTTTTAATAACGGGGTAAGTTTAGCTCTGAACCCGGATGATCGTCTGATGTTTAATAATAGTACGACAAGTGAATATTGGTTATTAGTGGAAAAATATGGAATTACCGAAGAAGATATAGTTAAAATGAATTTAGATGCCTTAAAGGCATCATTTGCTAGCCAAGAAATTAAAGATTATCTAATTGGGAAAATCTCCGGGGCTAGCTTCTGATATTGCTAATGCAAACTAGGATTTTTGCTTAATTATGTTATCCTAAAATGATGGTTGATACATAATTATTTAATATCTACCTCATCAATTTGGTGAGGTTTTTTATTGGTGCGACATGGATTTATTTACCGTGAATGATAGTGAAATAACAATTGATGAAAAGATTAGGCGGTTAACTTCTGATCTGAATAAGTTTAACTTGTATTATCATACTTACGACCAGTCTTTAATTAGTGATGAAGAATACGATCGTTTATTTAAAGAATTGCAGGAGCTTGAGCTTAAATTCCCTCATCTTACACAGCCAGATACACCAACCCAGCGTGTCGGTGGAAAGATTTTGGCTGGTTTTAGCCAGATAACACATGAATTACCCATGCTCTCATTGTCAAATGTATTTTCAGCAATGGATGAAGCTGAGCCGTCATTACGCCACAAAGAATTATTTCAATTTGCTGAGCGGGTTGATAAAGAGCTAGGAATTGGTATTGATAAGATTGATTTTGTTGCTATGCCAAAATTTGATGGGGTAGCAATTAGTCTTATCTATGAAAATGGAGTTCTAACTAAAGCCGCAACTCGTGGCGATGGTTACACTGGTGAAGATGTGACTCAAAATGTAAAAACAGTGCGTAATATTCCTCTTTCTTTTACAAGCGATCATGTTCGACCTGAGGTAATTGAAGTACGTGGTGAAATATTGATTTTAACAGAAGATTTTATCAACTTAAATCTTGAGCAGCAGCAAAAGGGCGATAAGATCTATGCAAACCCGCGAAATCTTGCCGCAGGAACGATACGCCAGCTCGATAGTAGTATGACAGCTTTGCGTCCATTACGCTTTTTTGCCTATTCAATTGCTAGATGTAGCGATGAGATAAAGTGCGATACCTTTTATGCGGAATTGGAGCTACTTAAACAGTTAGGATTTACCGTTAGTAATGATTGTAGGTTATTGTCTGGTGTGAAAGAATTGATTGCCTACTATGAGGAAATGCTTAATAAAAGGAATCAGCTTGAATTTGGAATTGATGGTGTAGTTTACAAGGTTAATAGTATTGCTGAACAGCAAAAGCTAGGCTTTGTTTCGCGCGCGCCCAGATTTGCTGTTGCCCATAAGTTTCCTGCTGAAGAAGTCGAATCCGAGATTATAAATATTGAAGTCCAGGTTGGACGGACAGGGGCACTAACTCCGGTTGCGCGAATAAAACCAGTTAATGTAGCCGGAGTAGTTGTAACCAATGCAACTCTTCATAATCAGGAAGAAATTCACCGTAAGGATATCCGTATTGGCGATAAAGTGATTGTCAGACGCGCAGGCGATGTAATTCCTGAAATCGTAAGAAGCATTCCTTTGGCGAGAACTCGCGAGCTGGATATATTTCATATGCCAACAAGCTGCCCAGCTTGTGGTTCACATTTGATTCAGGAGTCAGGTGAAACCATTATTCGTTGTTCTGCGGGATTATATTGTATAGCCCAAAAGAAACAGGCAATAACTCATTTTGCGAGTAAGTTGGCATTTAATATTGATGGGCTTGGTGAAAAGATTGTTGAACAACTGGTTGATGCTGGGTTAATCAATTCAGTTCCCGATATTTTTCGCCTGACTGAGACGCAATTAATTAGCCTCGAACGCTTTGCGGCGAAAAGTGCAAGAAATCTTGTTGACGCTATCAATAATAGTAAAAATACTACATTGCCAAGGCTAATTTATGCGCTGGGAATTCGCCATGTGGGGGAAGCCTCAGCTAAAGACCTAGCAAAAGCATTTGGTTCAATAGATAAGTTACGGCAGGCAACAAAAGAGGAATTGATGCAGGTAAATGATATCGGTGAGGTTGTAGCCGAATCAATTCTCAATTTCTTTGCGGAAGAACATAATTGCATTGTTATCGACGAATTAAAACAATTGGGGATTAACTACCCCGAGCTTGTAGCTACAAATCTCTTTAACCCACAGGTAACTGGTAAAACATATGTTATTACTGGTAGCTTTGTTAACTATAAGCGTGATGAAATTAAGGCAAGACTGGAAGAGTTCGGGGCTAAAGTTGCTGGCAGTGTTTCTAAGAAAACCGATTATGTGATTGTAGGAGAGGATGCTGGGAGCAAGCTTGAGAAGGCTCGTGAATTGGAGATTGCGTTAATAGATGAAGAAAGCTTGGCGACACTTCTTGAGGAGCTGGCTCGTAGCCAAACAGCATAATTATGACTAGGGGTTATTTTACAATAACCCAATAATTGCTGTGGCTTCCATTAGTGTGGGTGAGATTACATGATCCGCGCCATTGCGTTTTGCGGGTTCGGCATTTTCTTCATATAATACCCGTACCAGAATTTTAAATTTGGCACCATATTCTTCACGTAATTTATTGGCATTGATCGCAGCGAGTATATTTTCACTATCAAGCGATGAGGTTGCAATTACTGCCTTACAGAATTCTATATTAGCTTTTGCCAAGCTTTCAGCCCGATTGGGTACGTTTACAAAGAGAAAATTTTCTTCATTTGGTAATTCCGGGTGCGGTCTATTATCAAGGACAATAAATTTTATATTACTTTTATTGTATTTACTGATTAATAATTCAGTAAGTACGCTATAACCACACAGGATGATGTGATCTTTCATATGCAGTTTTCCTCCATGAAGTTTATTTAATGCTTTCTGGATACGATTTACAACCTGATAAAAAACTACTGACACAAACATGGCAAAATTACCAAAGCCAAGTACGACCATGGTAATTACCAAGTATTTAGCTTTTTCAGTAATCGGGTAGATATTTCCATCACCAAGAGTGCTATAGGTAACTACTGTATAATAGAGTGAGTCATTGAGACTTTTGATTCCACTAAATTCATCACGCATCAGGTAGCTACCAATGGTTCCATATGCTAGCACTGCTATAAATGAGCTAATAACAATCAAGCTATACAGGTTAACACCCGCAATCACCCATTTATAGAGCTTGCGATAATATCTTCTTTTATGTGGCATTAAAAGTACTGAACCCCGATAGCTCGTCTAACCTCAGCAAGTGTTGCCGCAGCAACCTCTTTTGCTTTATAGGAGCCTTCTTTAAGCATTGTCATAACAGCACCTTTATCTTTAGCTAATTCTGCACGTTTTTCACGAATCGGCGCAAATTTGGCGTCAAGTATTTCGAGTAAATAGCGTTTTACTTTTACATCACCCAAGCCACCACGTTGATAATGCGCTTTTAGTTCAGCAATATGCTCTTTATCCTGACCAAATACATCCAGATAGGCAAATACCATATTTCCTTCAATTTTACCCGGATCTTCTACGCGCAGATGATCCGGATCGGTAAACATTGACATTACTTTTTTCTTGAGTGTATCCGCATCATCTGCAAGATAAATCGCGTTACCTAATGATTTACTCATCTTGGCTTTACCATCAAGTCCAGCAAGACGTGTGGTAGTCGATAATAATCCTTCTGCCTCTACCAAAACTTCACCATAAATGCTATTAAATTTACGCACGATTTCGTTGGTTTGTTCGATTACTGGCAACTGATCTTCACCAACCGGGACGATTTTTGCCTTAAACGCAGTTATATCAGCAGCTTGACTGACCGGATACATTAGAAACCCAGCTGGGACATCCGCACCAAAGCCTTTTTGTTGCATTTCATTTTTAACGGTTGGGTTACGTTGTAGGCGAGCTACTGTTACTAGATTCAGGTAATACATGGTTAATTCGGATAGCTCGGTGATTGCTGATTGAATAAACATAGTAGTTTTAGCTGGGTCAAGCCCGATAGCGAGATAATCAAGAGCAACTTCCACTACATTACTACGGACTTTTTCCGGATTATCGGCGTTGTCGGTTAGTGCCTGCATATCGGCAATCATGATAAATTGTTGATGGCTATCTTGTAGTTTAACTCGGTTTTCAAGCGAACCAACATAATGTCCCATGTGTAGTTGTCCGGTTGGGCGATCACCAGTTAGTATGATTGTCTTGTTACTCATTTTCTTCCTCATTTTCAATTTGTTCTTCGGCTTCAGCGACAAACTCACTCATCCATTTTTGCCATAATTCAGGTGTCTCAAGAGTAATATTACCAATACGACCATCACGAAAATCCTGAATCAAAATCTCACTGATTTTTTGTCTGTCGATGATGCCGCCAGCTTGAATACAGCCTCTTTTGTTTGCTAAAGTATTCAAAAGCTTGTCTGGTTCTTCTGATAAGTGCTCTGGTTTTAATTTATAGCGGCTTGCAAATAGATCTTTATACTGACTATTTTGTAAAAATTCTATCAGGTAAAGAGCGACTAATTCTTCATCAAGTGCATTTCGTCCTATACTATTACAGATTGCTAGATTATAGCCAATTTGCGGATAACTGATTTTAGGCCACATCATACCTGGAGTATCATAAATTACAAAGGAGTCGTCTAGATAAAGACGTTGGTTGGCTTTGGTAACTGCTGGGACATCACCAGTCTTGGCTGATTTTTTACCAATTAACTGATTTATCAACGTTGATTTACCAACATTGGGAATCCCTGTAATCATTACCCGTAGAGGTTTTTCAAAGCTAGTCCCGCGGGCAGGTGCTAAAGTACGGCATAGGCGGATAATTCTATCGCGCTGCTTTTTGTCTTCTTTATTGCCTAATATTGCCTGAGTATTATCCTGTTTATTGAAATATTCAAGCCAGACACTGTTGATTAAGTTATCTGCCAGATCAGACTTGTTTAGTATTCTTATTTGACGTTTGTGGCGAATAAGCCCCTGAATTAATGGATTGCAGCTAGAAAAAGGTGCTCTGGCATCCAGTAATTCGATAACAATATCGATATCTTCAATTAATTTTTGTAATTCTTTTTGGGCACGATTCATATGCCCCGGAAACCACTGAATAGCCATTATAAACCCTTATAAATCAGCCAAGATTTTATCATATTTCACAGCCGACCATGGAGTTCTGGCATGGTGCAAATTAAGGTTGATGATCCCTTATCTTGAAACAACGGCTATAACGGCTATTTCAGGTTATTTAGTTTAGGAATAATTTACTGCCAGTTACAACTTCATTATTCTTCAGATTATTAATTTGTTTAAGTTTGTCAACGGTTACTTTACTGTTGATTGAAATCCTGAATAGAGTATCGCCTGCTGTGATGATGATGTAATTTCTGCCATCAGCTGTGGTTTTTATTCTATTGCTAAAGCCACTGGTATTGGTGGCAGGAATAACCTTATTCGCTGTATCTTTAACTGTGATGGTAACTGTAGGGGTAGAGTTAGCAATTTTATTTGTTACAGGGATTTGACTTACTTGCCGCTGAATATTATCTTTAATCCCAAGTTGTTCTTTTAATTCATTGATGGTTTGCTGAATTTTTTCCCGATTGTTAAGTTTTGTTTCCGTTTTTATCAGTCCATTAAGTGTGACTAATTTTATCTGTAGGTATTGTTTATTTGGGGCTCCTTTATAGAGATCCAGATAGTAGTTGGCAACCGGAAAATTTTCCTGAAGTACATATGCGTGAGCAATGCCGATATATGCAGTTACTGGAGCACTTTCATCTGCTAGGGCATTAGTGTAGCTTGCTATGGCTGGTTCAAGTTTATTTTGAGTAGTAAGACAGTCACCGTTATCAATATAAATTTCTGTTAAGGGGTGATTTAATTTTTTTGCTTGGTTATAAGCCTGATCGTAGTAAATTTGCGCTTTAGTATAATTTTGCTCTTGGCAAAGTAGGTTGGCATAACTCACCATATAACTTTCATTTTTCTGGTCAATTCTTAATGCGGTTTGAAAATCAGATTCAGAGGCAGTAAAGTTATTTAGCCGTTGATAAGCTAGCCCTCGCAGATAATATGCCTCTGCATTTGGTTTGCCTGTTTGTATGATCTTTGTACTTGACTCAACTGCAAGCTGTGGGTTTATAGTCAGGTTCTCTTTTGTAGAGGTTAGGTATTGTTGTGTTGTTTGTGCACTCATGGTGGCACAGCCAAATAAAATAAAACTTCCTGTTGTTATTAATATCTGGCTTAACAACAAATTCTTCTTCATTTGATGACCTCCTTGACCTGATAAACCTGTGGTTGAATTTGAGTGATTTTGAATTTACATAACAAAGATTAACTTGCTGCAAGGCTATTATGTTGTTATGATTCTTGAAAATAAATTAGTAGTAAAATTATATTGGCGCAAAAATTATCCTCTTAGGTAAATTCATAAGTGGCAGTAATAATTAATCATAGCCGAGTTTAACATTGTTTGTGACTTTGTGCAAATATGTAGATTAATAGTGTTGCTTTATTATAAGGTCACCCAATTTATAGTGATCAATTTTAACTGCTTGCAAATAAAG
>JBDHRI010000060.1:0-10819 GCA_039807465.1 Burkholderiales bacterium
CAGACAAGAGTCTTGAGTATCACAGAAATCTTATGACAAGGTGTAAGGGTTGAAGAAGATTAGAAAAAAGAACTATTTAACAATTTGCAGTATTCATAATTACTAAATGATATCGCTAGCTTTACTTGAGTTGGAGCAGGAATTAGTTGTAACTAATGTATTTGATTTCTCCACTTTTGGTAAGTGTCATTACGGCAGCTGGTTGCCAATATTTTTGATAGGCAGAGAAAACAAGATTTGGATAGGTTGGCTGTCCACGGCTTCCATTATAGCGCCCAAGTGCATAATAAACATCCCCATGCTCAAGCTGCATATAATGACGTAAAATCGTACAACCAAAGCGAATATTGGTCTGCACCTGCAATAAATCCTGCCCGTTAGCACCGATTTGTCGCACCCAAAAAGGCATAACCTGCATTATCCCCATTGCCCCAGCGCTGGAAATCGCATATTTATTAAAGCGGCTTTCAACGGTAATTACACTTAGCACCAACTGTGGGTCAAGCCCTGCCCTTATTGATTCATACTGAATGATAGTTAATAAGCGATTACGCATAAAATCATCCGGAACCCATTTTTTTAGCCGATTTGACATATCACTTAACCAAGCATCGGCTTGTTCTTTTGTTGGAAAAATCAGTCGCGGCTGAATTGGATTAATAATCAAGGAGTGCAGGCTTGCCTGAACATCAGCCGAGAGTTTTTCTTCCTGCTGATTCCCAGCATAAGCAGTTTGACAAAAAAAGGCGCCTGAGATAAGCGCCATTATTATTTTAGCTACGTTCATTCTCTATTTGTCTTACAAGGTTTTGAATAACTGTATCAAGCTCTACCAGCTCTGTTTCTCTGGTCTTGCGATTATATAGTTCAACTTTACCCTCCAGAAGTGTTTTTTCCCCAACAACTATCCGGTGTGGAATCCCAAGTAATTCACTATCAGCAAGCAAAAAGCCAATTCGTTCGTTACGATCATCTAAAATTACATCAATCCCTGCTACTTTAAATTTGTCATAAAGCCGATCTGCTTCCAAACGTACCACTTCACTTTTATTATAGTTTGCAGGAGTAATAATTAACTCAAAAGGTGCCATATTTAATGGGAAAACAATTCCATTTTCATCATTATTCTGTTCAATTGATGCACCAAGAATACGGGTAACTCCGATACCATAGCACCCCATCTCCATTAACTGTGATTTACCGTTCTGGTCAAGATAAGTTACATTCATTGCCTCTGAGTATTTGGTACGCAGTTGGAAAACATGACCAACCTCAATCCCGCGACATAGCTTGATCTTGCCTTTACCGTCCGGAGTGGTATCTCCAGCTTGGACGTTACGAATATCTGCAATCACAGGTTCTTTACAATCAGTACCAAAATTAACGCCAGTCAGATGGTAACCATCTTCATTCGCACCACAGACAAAATCAGCCAGTAAGCCAACTTCACGATCGGCAATTACTATTCCATCAAAACCAACAGGTCCAATAAAACCAGGCTGACAATTAAATGCTTCCTTAATCATGTCCTGACTTGCAAATTCAAGCGGCTCTTTTAGTTCTTTTAATTTACCAGCTTTAATTTCATTAAGAGTATCGTTACCACGAATCAACAATAATACGGGCTTATTATCCACGCCCACAAACACTAGCGACTTAACTGAGCTAGCAAGATCAACTCCAAGCATTTCTGTCACTTCTTCGCAGGTTTTCTGAGTTGGTGTCGCCACTTTTACCATTGAAGATTGGGCTTGTGGTCGCTCTTTGCGGCTAGGCTGACTTTCAGCCAATTCAAGATTAGCCGCATAATCACATTCATCGCTGTAAACAACGATATCCTCACCACTATCAGCAAGCACCTGAAATTCGTGTGAACCAGTCCCACCAATTGACCCGGTATCTGCGGCAACAGGTCTGAATTTAAGCCCTAAACGGTTAAATATATTACAGTAAGCCTGATACATCTGATTATAATGAACCACTAATGAATCATAATTAGCATGAAAAGAATAAGCGTCTTTCATAACAAATTCCCGCGCGCGCATCACACCAAAGCGTGGACGGACTTCATCCCTGAATTTGGTCTGAATCTGATAAACACTCAAAGGCAGCTGCTTGTAACTTTTGATATCCTTACGAATAGTATCGGTTACCACTTCCTCATGGGTAGGTCCAAGACAGAAATCACGCTCATGACGATCTTTCATGCGCAAAAGTTCTTTACCATAAAACTCCCAACGTCCTGACTCCTGCCAGATTTCCGCAGGCTGTACCGCTGGCATCAGCATTTCCATTGAGCCAATTGCATTCATCTCTTCACGAACAACACGTTCAATCTTACGAACTATTTTTAAACCCATCGGTAACCAAGTATAGATGCCACTCGATAATCGCTTGATTAAACCAGCCCGTAACATTAATTTATGACTAATTAACTCCGCTTCACTTGGAGCTTCTTTTGCTGTAACAATATAATACTGTGATGCGCGCATCTTCGCTTATTCCTTAACTATCAAGATTCAAGGCGTATATTATAGCCGATTCACTAAAAATATAATCTTAATCTATTAATAATGTCTTTTTGTTTTTTAATAATTTAAATTTTCATCGGTAAAATAACCATCTGCATACCGCGTAAATGTAGCTGACGTTGTAGCAGATTAGTTGTATTGTTATGTAAAATCCTAGTCCACCAGCTCTCATCGACAAATACCAACTTACCACCGAAAAATACACAATCTGGGAAATCAACCTGTATTTGCTCAGATAGTTTGATCAATTCATCTAACCCGTTGACACCATAGCTGAAATAACCAGCAGAAGGCAGATCATGCATAGTACAAAAATAACGGTAACCATCAATAATTCGGTTCAGATTTTGACGATATTTTTTCTTAAAAATCTCTTCATTGGCAAATGATTCAGAATCAATTTCACCAGATGTAATAAAGACAAAATTTTTGAAGACTCCAGGAAATATTCTTTGCACCCAAAGTAAGGTGTGTAAGCCAGCTCCATAGTGTTTTGTTACGAAAAATACTGCGGTTTTCTGCTGATGATCCTCAACAGATAATAATTTAGCATTATCCAAATCAGTATATTTAAAGTGTGAAGCAAATAAATGATCCGCATCTTTAAGTTTTGCACCAACTTTACGATAATGGTCACGGACAAAAAAGCAAATTCCTATAGTAAACGCAGTAATTACTACCGTTAACCAGCCACCTTCGGTAAATTTTTCAACGGTGGTTACGACCAAAATAGACGCACAAACAACAAACCCAATAACAGCAACTATAAACTTGCGTAACCAGATTGATTTTTCATGACGACTTTTTATCCAGTAAACGCATAATCCAAGTAAAGACAAAGAAAATGTTAAAAATACATTGATACTATATAAAACAACTAGAGTTGATACCCGACCACGTGCCCAAAGTAGGATTATTATCGCAGCAATACCAGAAATTAATACTCCATTTTGGGTAACCAGACGCCCGGAAAGCTCACGAAATTGGCGCGGTAGCCATTTGTCAACTGCCATATTAGCCATAACTGCCGGACAACCAAGAAACCCAGTATTGGCACCAACAAATAGTAAAGCAGCCTCGAAAAACAGGATTACTGGCAACCAGTGATGATTGAAGCCAACTTCGGCAAGAATTTTGTCAAATACAACAGCGTTAAGTGTTTGCCCATATACTGGTTCAGCATGCCATAACAAATATAATACGATAATCCCACCCGCAGTAAATGAAAGCGATACTGCCATGTAAAGCATGGTAAATTTACCAGTTCTAACACGTGGTTCAGCAAGGATATTAACGTTATTTGAAACGGCTTCCAGTCCAGTATAAGTCCCCCCTCCTAATGAGTAAGCACGAAGGAAAATAGCTATTGCTGCAAAAGTACCAATGGAAGCTGACATTTTACTTGCTTCATGAGTTGCATTAGGCAATATTTCACCAAGACTATTAGCATGAAAGAGGATACCGACAAGAATAATCACCACATGCGTGATAAGAAAGCCTAAAAACAACGGAATTAAAACCCTAATTGACTCTTTCATTCCCCGTAAATTTAGCACCATCAACATCACGATTATCGCAATCTCAACTTCAATTTTATATTCAAGCCACCAAGTAGGAAGTAAACTAAATACAGCATCAACACCACTAGCCACTGACACTGCAATCGTCAAAATATAATCAATTATCAACGCACAACCAGATACCACCCCAGCTTTCGGTCCCAAAAGATGAGTAGCAACTTTATAACCACCACCACCAGAGGGGAATAACTCAATGACCTGATTGTAGGCAAAAGAAATTAAAAAAACTGTAAAAGCTGTAGCAAAAGCGAGAAAAATCGCAATATCAGTATGAGTCCCTAATGCTAAATAAGCTTCTTCTGGACCATATGCAGAAGAGGATAATCCATCGGCTCCAAGACCAATCCAAGCAATAACAGCAATTAAAGCAATATGATCTTTAACCTTAGGGTTTAAAGCATCCAATGGCTTACCAATAATCAAAGACTTCAACCACCTCAACCAGCGCATAAATTAATTCCTTAACAAACCAATATTTCTTAATTTTGTACACTATTATACTATATATACCATCTTTACCAACTCATTCAAACAATCATTTGAATTTTAAACTTGACAGGAGAATGAAAACATAATATAATCGCGACTCAAAATCAATTATCAAACACCGGAGGGGGTGATTTTATTTCCAATGGTCAGAAAATAAAACCTGACAAATATAAGCAAATTAAATTTTACAAAAAATAAATAAATTATATTATTAAAAAAACTTATAAAACATAAATTTAAGGAATAAAAATGCCTGAAGTTAAAGTTCGTGATACAGAAAATTTTGAAGTAGCATTGCGTCGTTTTAAAAAATCAGTAGAAAAAGCTGGTACTCTAACCGAGTTGCGCTCTCGTGAGTGCTATGAAAAGCCAACTACAGAACGTAAAAGAAAAATGGCAGCTGCTGTAAAGCGTCATTATAAAAAAATCAGATCGCAAATGTTACCAAGACGTGGTCGCTAAAAAAAGCTGCATATATGCAGCTTTTTTTATTTGCATATTATTATAAATATCTATTAACCGCACACCAAAATTGTTCAAATACCAAAGACATGGTAAAATCCAGTATATTTTAAATACAATAATACTCACCTAACTAATTCTGTAAATGTAAAAATATGCTAAAAGAACAAATTTTGGAAAAAATAACCAAACAAATTTCAGAGACCGTAAAAACTAGTCCATTCCATGATCTGGAAAGTAATTTGAAAGCCATATTGCAAGCCACCTTTGAAAAGCTTGATTTGGTAAGTAGAGAAGAGTTTGATACCCAACAAAAAGTTTTATTGCAGACACGAATGAAGCTGGACGAGTTGGAGCAGATAGTTAAAACGCTTGAATTGAATAAATAACTAATGTCTATTGCCAAGCTATATTCCCGGGCACTGACAGGAATGTCTGCACCGCAGGTAACAGTAGAAGTGCATGTAGCAAGTGGCTTACCAAGCTTCTCAATTGTTGGTCTTGCAGATACTGAGGTACGTGAAAGCCGAGATCGCGTTCGTTCAGCAATTCAAAACTCGGGATTTGATTTCCCTGCCCGAAGAATTACTGTTAATCTAGCACCAGCAGACTTACCCAAAGACTCTGGACGTTATGATTTACCAATTGCACTTGGCATTATGATTGCCAGTGGACTAATCAAACCAAAATCTGAATTAAACCAATATGAATTTGCTGGAGAGCTAGCACTTGATGGCGGTCTAAGACATGTGAATGGTGCGTTAGCTATAGCTTTTGGCATTGGCAATGATGCCAGACAATTCATTCTGCCTAAGTCAAGCGCAGAAGAAGCATCTCTTGCCGAAACAACACCCTGTTTTGGAGCAGAATCGCTCATCGAGGTGTGCAATTTCCTCGAAAATAAGTTAGTTATTGAAAAGGCGAGAGCAAATTTTGATAGTAACGACCTGAATTTAGCTCCCCTAGCAGATTTTGCAGAAGTTAAAGGACAGCTAGCGACAAAAAAAGCATTGGAAATAGCTGCGGCGGGTAGGCATTCATTACTGATGATAGGCAATCCCGGTTGTGGTAAATCAATGCTCGCAAGCCGGATCACTTCAATTTTGCCAAAATTGGAGCATAAAGAAGCTATTGCCAGCGCATCACTACTCTCTTTAAGTAATGGAAAGTTTGACCCAAGAAACTGGCGCCAGGTTCCATTTCGTCAACCACATCACTCCTCATCAGCTAGCGCAATAGTTGGTGGCGGAACTATTCCTAAACCTGGAGAGATAAGTCTTGCACATGGTGGAATATTATTTTTAGACGAGTTACCAGAATTTGATCGGACAGTACTTGAAGTATTAAGAGAACCATTAGAAACCAAAAAAATTAATATTGCACGAGCTAGGCATAAGGTAGAATACCTAGCTGATTTTCAATTAATTGCGGCAATGAATCCATGTCCATGTGGAAATAATGGACATCCACAAAAAAGTTGCCAATGTTCGATTGAACAGATAAACCGCTATAAATCAAAAATTTCAGCACCTCTTCTGGATAGAATTGATCTGGTAGTAGAAGTGCCGCTAGTGACAGTTCATGAATTGCAAAATTTGCCAGATGGTGAAAAGTCGAACGAAATTGCACAACGGGTAATAAAAGCAAGAGATATCCAGCGTAGGCGGCAAAATAAGCTAAATTATGAATTAAGCAACACAGAAGTCGAAAACTACTGCGTGATGGACCAGAAAACCAAAAATTTAGTTCAGCAAATTATAGAAAAAGATGGGATGTCAGCACGAAGTTATTATCGAATGTTAAAAGTAGCACGAACTATCGCAGACTTAGATGAACAAGAAAACATAAGCGTAAGCCATATTGCACAGGCAAGTCAGTATAAACGGAGTATTCAAGCAAAATGAGATTTATCATTGGATTATTATTAGGCATCGCTATCGCAGGTGGCGTTGCATATTATCTGAATAAAGCCCCGAACCCTTTTGTTGATAAGGGGATTATCGGAAATAATAACGGTCAGTCAAATAGTTCGGCACCATTAATGTTAGCCCCGGGAACAAAAATGCAGGCAGCAAGCATTCAAACACAGCCAGCTACTAGCCAGCAAAATGATAAACCGGAAGCTTCTACACCCAATTATGATTTTTACGATGTCTTACAAGGTAAGAAAGATATCAACCCAAAACCAGAAGCTTCAGCTGCTACAGCTAAGCCACAAGGATATATTATTCAGGTAGGCGCATTTAGCGAACCAGATTTGGCAAATAATTTGAAAGCAAAAATGGCTCTACTTGGCTATAGTGTAAAAATTCGTCAGCGGCAGGAAAATGGAAAAACCATAAATAAAGTAATTATGGGTCCATTTGAAAGTGAAGCGCAAGCAGAGGAAATTCTAGACCAGCTAAAACAGCAGGAAATTGATGGTACAATAATTAACTTGAGTCAGTAAGGAGAATCACATGAAAAATTTATTAATCGCTCTAATTGGATTTGTAACCTTCGCCAACGCAGATATTGCAATAAAAGAAGGCACTGATTACACCGTTATAACGCCGCCTGCAAAATCTGTTCCGACAAAACCAGGCAAAGTAAATGTAACCGAATATTTCTCATATGCTTGTATTCACTGTTCAATTCTTGAACCAAGTCTTGATCAATGGCTTGCAACTGCCAAAAACGTTGACTTTAATCGGGTTCAGGTAGTTTGGGAAAATAACTTTCGTGGTTATGCCAAGCTATGTGCCACAGCACAAAGTATGAATCTTGGGACAAATTTCAGTCAAAAAGTATTTGATGCGGTAATGAATCAGCGCAAAAATTTGGAAGATCCTACCCAATTGCAAGCCTTTCTTAATGCAAACAAAAAAATTGTTGATCCGAGCAAATTTATGGCAACTTATAATTCATTTGCAATAAGCACCAAGCCACAAGAATATGCCCAATATACACAGGCTTATAATATTACTGGCACACCAACTTTTGTTGTCGCCAATAAATACATGACCAAGCCAGCACAACCGGCACAATTAATTCAGGTAATTCAGGCTTTGGTTGATAAAGCTAAAAAAGAACAAAAAATCAAATAATTACCACTCAAGGAGTACAAAATGAATTTTGAACAAGCCAGATTTAATATGGTTGAGCAACAAATCAGACCATGGAATGTATTTGATGAGAATGTAATGAGTCTGTTAGCCGAAGTAAAACGGGAGGAATTTGTAAGCCCCGAATATAAGGCTATAGCATTTTCTGATGTTGAAATTCCCCTACCTGGTGGGCAAAAAATGTTGTTTCCACGGGTAGAAGCTAGGTTATTACAAGAATTGAATCTTAGCAAAAAAGATAAAGTCCTTGAAATAGGAACTGGAAGTGGTTATGTAACGGCTATTTTAGCCAAGCTTGCTGATTTTGTTTATAGCATCGACATAAATACTGTAAATAAAGAGTTTGCGATAAGTAATCTTACCAAGGCAGGAATCAAGAATGTTAGTGTAATTGAAGGTGATGGCTTAAATGGTTTACCTGCCAAGGCGCCCTTTGACAAAATTCTAATTGGCGGTGCACTACCTGCTATTCCCCAAAGCTTGAAACAACAGTTACGGGTTGGTGGACATTTGATAGCTATTACTGGGATTAAGCCAGCAATGCACGCGGTACATATTACCAAAGTAGCAGAAAATGAATTTGTTGAGAAACAAATTTTCGAAACCGTTGTTGATGAATTAACTGGTGCATACCAAAGTCAATTCAGATTTTAATACTTAATCAAGCTTTATAGGAAAAATTATGGCTGATAACGACAAAGCAAAAGCGCTACAGGTAGCATTAGCCCAGATTGAGAAACAATTTGGTAAAGGTTCTATCATGCGCATGGACGACAAACAGGTAGAAAAAGATCTTCAGGTTGTTTCAACTGGATCTCTAGGGCTTGATTTGGCTCTTGGTGTAGGTGGGTTGCCACGTGGGCGCATTGTTGAAATTTTCGGACCGGAGTCATCAGGTAAAACAACTCTATGCCTGTCAGTCGTCGCCCAAATGCAGAAAATTGGTGGCACTTGTGCTTATATTGATGCAGAGAATGCACTTGATCCAGTATATGCCCGCAAACTTGGCGTTAAGGTAGATGAATTATTAATTTCTCAGCCGGATACTGGTGAACAGGCATTGGAAATTGCTGACATGCTGGTTAGAAGTGGCGGAATTGATGTAATCGTAGTTGATTCGGTAGCTGCACTAACACCGAAGGCTGAGCTAGAAGGTGAAATGGGCGATAGCCACATGGGTTTACAGGCAAGACTGATGTCGCAAGCATTACGTAAACTAACAGCTAATATCAAACGTACCAATACTCTGGTGATTTTTATTAATCAGATTAGGATGAAAATTGGCGTAATGTTTGGCTCACCTGAAACAACAACAGGCGGAAATGCATTGAAATTTTATGCTTCAATTCGCCTTGATATTCGCCGGGTAGGTAGTATCAAGAAAGGTGAAGATATCCTTGGTAATGAAACTAGGGTTAAGGTAGTTAAAAATAAAGTTGCACCACCATTTAAACAGGCTGATTTTGAGATTCTATACGGTGAAGGTATTTCAAGACTTGGTGAAGTAATTGACTTGGGTGTTTCCAATAACCTTGTTGAAAAATCAGGTGCATGGTATAGCTATAAGGGGCAGAAAATTGGTCAGGGCAAAGAAAATGTCCGTGAATTTCTGAGAGAAAATCCAGCTATAGCAGATGAAGTAGAGGCAAAAGTACGCTCTCTTTCCGGACTTGCTGTTGGTGATGTACCACATGCAGAACGTGAAATTGATGCAAGTACTGATGCTGAAGGTATGGATGAGTAATTCACAAATGGCGTAACAAATGTTACGCCATTATGGTTATTTGCACTATTAATAAATATTATGCACAAAAAACCAGAATTAAATCTTCGTGCGAAAGCACTTGATTTTCTTTCAAGACGCGATTATTCCTATCTGGAGCTATTTAATAAATTAAGTAAATATACTGATGATGAAATAGCTATCCGTAGCGTTCTGGATGAAATGGTAAGTAAAAATTTTCTCAATGAAGAGCGGTATATAGAAGCCTTTATAAATAGTAAAAGCCGGAAATTTGGTAGTAAAAAAATCAGATATTTATTATGCAGTAAAGTTAGTAACTCAGATCTAGTTAATGATATATATAGTAAAACTGAGATTAATGAGCTTCAAATCGCCTGTGAACAACTCATCAAGAAATATCCCTCTCCACCACAGGATAACAAGGAACGTGCCAAATACCTACGCTTTCTTCTTAATCGTGGTTTTAGCTACGAAATTATAAATCAAGCACTTGCACAAGCATATGAAGTAGAGTTGTAATTATTTACGTATAACTTCGTTCGATTCATGCTTTAAATCACTTTCCGAAGTTTTGGATGCAGACTCAAGAAGCTGATTTTTTAGATACACTGCACCTTTTATTTCTGGACAAACAGCCCTACCAACAGTAACACATGCTGCAGTTTTCGCTGCTGCTTTGGTTTCAGAAGAAACACGTTCTTGGTGTCCTCTACGTTGTAAGATACCATTACCTGACTCACTATTTGAACTAAACAAATTATTTAGTAGTGCCCAACTGTAAAATGGAATCATCAGGCTAAAAGTAAGTAATAAATATTTTCTCAATTTGACCATAATAGAACTTACGCATTGACAAATATTCATAACTGTGTATGTGCAATATCTGTAATACTGTTGTGTTTAATAAAT
>JBDHRI010000001.1:0-44173 GCA_039807465.1 Burkholderiales bacterium
CAAATTACATCAACCTTTCACAAATCACAAATTCAGTCTAGCACAAGTGGCACAAACAAGGACAAACTTCAAACCACTACTATAAAAATAGGTTTAGCCGATAATGGTTACCCTACTTGCCATCACCTTCCTCCGACCATTTGTACCTTTTTTTGATCTAAGTCTGGTTGTTACGCCATTAATAGTCTGATAAACTGGTAGAATAGATAAAAGCTCAGTTGCTATTTTCTGATATCTGGCTGACTGTAAATAGCCTTCCAAATAGCCAAGTTCAATATCTTGAGTGCCTCTTCTTAACACTTTACGTTCATTATTCATGATTTTGTTCCTTTATTAACTTTAATAACTATCTAATCGGATTTGACAAACCAAATTATAATCAACTGATTAGCCTAAAATCTACAGAGAAAAACACAGCCCAAATTTTTACCCGGTTTAATTTACGGAAGAGCTATAGCCAATAAAATAAGTATAACCACATAATCATGTCACTTTTATGAGATTTCATTCAAAATAAACATACAGCCTCTTAGATCATTTGAAGCGTTTATCCATTAAAGCACAATAGCAAAAATTTTCAAATGACTAATATTTATAAACAAATATGTCATAATAAACTAAATTTGTTATATATTTTTTAAAAACTTCACTATTGTAATTACTATCTGGATTTTTTGGTTTCATTGGGATAAATTTCTGCCCTGATTAGGCTTAATATTAACCATATCAGGATAAATACATGAAAAAAGCATTAGGAATATTAATCAGTACAATTGTTATATCACCAGTTTGGGCAGATGGCACCACCGAAGAAAGCAAAGAAACCTTGATAGCTAATACAGAAGAGATCAGCTTACATCGGAAACTCGTAAACTACTCAGGAATAATTGGAACTACTTCAAAATCACAGACAATCACTGCGGCAGGAAGCGCTTTTGAAGCATCACCCAATGCAACAAATTTTTACGTATTTTTCACCCAGACTCTATCTAATGACGTTTACTATGAGGTGCGTATGGTTGCACGTTATAACTACGCATCGTCTTCTAATCCAAATATACTAGGGATTTTCCACAATCTGATATTAACCCACCAATGGGTTATGCAACAAACCTGTTTCTAGGCTATAATTTTCATCCAGCGGAAAATGTTAATGTTACTCCTTATCTCAGAATAAATCTGGGAACAAATATCGGACCTGTTTATGATGACTCAAATGGCGATTATTTAAATTCACAAACTTATGCTATTTTGCCAAGTGTAAAAGTTAGCTTCAAAGCAAGCCCAGTCTTATCTCCATACATAAATATTTGGGGAGGCTTTCAAAGTAATTCTATAACTGGAGCATACCCAAACTCAGAAACTCAAAGTACTGTGCCAATTACAGGAACACTTAATCAAATACCCATTACTTACCAGTTTGGACTTGGAATGAAATTAACTCCGCATATAACAATGATTCCATATACTCAATATACCGTAACCTTTAACTACCCAGACTCAGCAGCACTAACATCTATAAATGAAGGAGGGTTAAATCAAAGCAGCCTAACGGGTGCATCTTATGCTTATGGATTAAAATTGAGTATTGCTTGGTAAAACCTAGAGTCATTTAGGATTTTAGATTATATCTTTTTGTAGATTACTTTTTTTAAGCTATTCATTACTGAAAACAGTCCAATGGGAGCTTTGTTGTGCAGTCAAAATAATATTTGTCCTGAACGGTTAAATGTATTTTACCAACCCATTAATGGTAAAATCCTGCCTTAAAGTATATTATTTGGAATATTTAAATGTATAAATTAGCTGTAGTAGGAAATCCTATAGCACACAGTCTTTCGCCTGTAATTTTTGCCGAATTTGCCAAGGAAACTGGCATTTCCCTTGATTATCAAAGAATTTGTGCCCCGATTGATGAATTTGAAAGTATAGTAAATAAATTTTTTGAAACTGGTGGACATGCACTTAATATAACGGCACCATTTAAGTCTCGCGCCTATGCAATGGCAAATAAGCATCTGGAACATACGATAATTCCAAAAACTGCAAATGTATTAATTCAGGATAAGCAGCTACTACTGGCAGATAATACTGATGGACTTGGTTTAGTTGCCGACCTCAGGAGAAATAATATCTCGTTAAAAGCAAAAAATATTCTCATACTGGGAAGTGGTAGCGTGATCTTTTCCGTGTTACATAGTCTTGAATTAGAACATCCGGCACGAATTGATTTACTCATGCGAAACAGAGAAAAACTAGAAGACTTTATGAGTAAATCAGCCATTATTGACGAATACGAGCCTAATCAGACATATGATCTGATTATAAATACAACACCAAACACACCAGACAATCAGCTTTTTTCTCAGGTAAAAAACATTAACCAGAATGCCTGTATTTATGACATGATTTATACTGCAAACAAAACCATTTTTATGCAACAGATGGAAAAAATCAATCCTGAGATTATTATGCTAAATGGGCTAGGAATGCTTATTCAGCAGGCAAAATTTGGTTTTCAGCGTATGTTTAATATTGAGCCATCAGTTGATAGTTTATACCCATTACTAAAAGGAATAATTAATGCTTAGTTTTATTCAGCTTTTTGTCGGCATGATATTTATACTAGTTGCGGCAATGGTTTTTTGTAATGCTTTAGAACATCTCGGTGAAAAATTAGGTATTTCTGAAGGTGTTACTGGCTCTATTTTTGTGGCTGTTGGCACTGCCCTTCCTGAAGCTATTGTACCGCTAATCGCATTATTTATGGCACCTAAAGGTAGTACTGGCGCAGGCGATGAAATTGGAGTCGGTGCAATTATGGGACCGCCACTAATGTTATCAACCTTGTCAATCGCATTAATGGCATTATCCGTGCTTGGCAAACGTGGTTTAAGTGGTGCAATCCGTCCGGAAAAAAGCGGGCTTAACCGTGATTTACGCTTTTTTACCTTTGGTTATTTTTTGGCAATTTTATTGGCTTTCAGTCATAACTATTTCAATAGTCAACTGATTAACGTTCTTGTCATAATAGTTCTGGCATTGAGCTACTTCATATACGTGCTACAAACTATCAAAGCTTCAAGCGAGCTAGTAAAAGAAGGTCATGCTACTGAAGCTGAAGATGAACTCTACCTAACAAAATTGGTAAAAATGCCAAATAATTTATTTAGCGTAATTTTTCAGGCAATTCTAGGTTTTGCCGGGCTCATTTATTTCGCCCATGTATTTATTGAAGGCATTATGGGCACAGCTAAAATCATTGGAATTTCAATGTTCCTATTATCGGTAGTCCTGATTCCGGTTGCAACAGAGCTTCCAGAAAAAGTAAATAGCATTCTTTGGATTAGAAAAGGTAAGGATACTCTTGCTTTTGCCAATATTACCGGAGCAATGGTATTTCAGGGTTTACTGTTACCAATTTTAGGGATTATTTTGACAGATTGGAAACTACCTCCTGAAAAAGCTGTTAGTTGTATTACTACCTTTTTTGCGGTTGTATGGCTGTTTGTTCATGCTGGCAAAAACACCCACTATAAAGTCAAACACTTTGCTGTTAACGGTGGATTATATTTATTAAGTCTCTTAGTAAGCCTAATGGTGTTTAAATGATTAATGAGCAATTTACCCGAACTAGTATTTTACTGGGTGAAGAGGGAGTAGCTAAACTAGCTAGCAAACACGTTTTTATTGCCGGAGTTGGTGGAGTCGGTGGTTATGCGGTAGAAGCAATAATCCGAGCTGGAATAGGCAAAGTAACAATTATTGACAACGATACTGTTGATGTTACTAATATCAACCGCCAGCTAATTACCAACCTAAATAATGTTGGCAAGCCTAAAGTTAGTGAATTTGCAAGAAGAATACTTGAAATTAATCCAAAAATAAACCTGATTGTAAAGCAGATTTTCATTGATAAGGATAATCTTCAGGAATTACTCGCAGATAAACCTGACTATGTGATAGATTGTATTGATACCGTAAATTCAAAATTAGCATTATTGATTTATTGTCTGAGAAATAAAATACCCGTAATTTCAAGCATGGGGGCAGGAAATAGAATCAATGTAACTAAGGCAAAAATTGCAGATATAAGCAAGACCAAAGTTTGTGCCCTTGCCAGAAATATTCGCTTACGCCTACGTGAAAATGGAATAAAAAAAGGTCTAATGGTTGTATATTCAGAAGAAGAAGCCTATAATAAACCAATACCTAATCCATCAGGTGGCAGACCAGTAAATGGCACGATAAGCTATCTGCCGGCACTTTTTGGAATAATGCTTTCAGGTAAAGTTCTTCAGGATTTAATTATTCATGAATAATACTTTATATGATGTAATTATTATTGGTGCTGGACCATCTGGTACTAGCTGCGCATATAATATTCTGCGACTAAAGCCTGATGCTAAAGTTCTACTTATTGATAAGGCTAACTTCCCACGATATAAACCTTGTGGTGGTGGAGTTTCACCAGAGGTTGCCAATTATCTTGATTTTCCGCTAGAGTCAGCAATAAATTATAAATGCAATCAAGTTGTGATGGTTGCCAATGGCAAAGAAATCGAGAGTAATCAACATGAGTTATGGATGGTTAGACGCGAGGTATTTGATAATTATCTGCTTGAAAAAGCCAAGTCTGCTGGTGCAGAATTTATTGGAAACTGTGAAGTTAAAGACATTATTCAGCAGAATGATGGTAGTACACTAGTTACAACAGAAGATCAGCAATTCAGTGGTAAGATTATTGTTCTAGCTGAAGGCGGACGTGGGAAGCTAGCCAAAAGACTGGGGATAGCTCCAGAAAATACAATCTTGGCAGCAATGGAGTATGAACATTATTCTGATCAAGACCTTGATGGAAAACTATATATCGATTTTGATTATAACGATAGCGGATATGCTTGGAATTTCCCCAAAAATGATGGACTTTCATTAGGCATCGGAGGATTGATCAAGGGGAAGGAAAAAGGCAAAGTTAATCTTCCTAAAAAACTTTCAACATATGTAGCTAAGTTTGGAGTTGAACAATTTAATAAAACTAGTCTGCATGGGCACCCGATTGAGCTTTATAAGAAAAAA
Source organism: Burkholderiales bacterium (assembly GCA_039807465.1). Lineage (GTDB taxonomy): Bacteria > Pseudomonadota > Gammaproteobacteria > Burkholderiales > UBA11063 > Aquella. The sequence goes on from JBDHRI010000001.1 coordinate 5,080, forward strand.
CATAAATTAGTACATAATAATATAGTTCTAATTGGTGAGATTGCTGGCTGTGTTGACCCACTAACAGCTGAAGGCATCAGACCAGCAATAAAATCAGGATATCTAGCTGCAAAAAGAATTAGTCAAGTAATATCCTCCGACAAGACAAAGTTGCTTAATCAGTACACACGGGATTTCCACCTGAATATTGGAAAAGATTTACGACGTGCCAGAATCATGTCGTTTTTCCTTAATCGGTATATGCATCAAGTTTTACCTATGCTAACAACGAAAAATGCCATAAATGGTTTTATGGATGTTTTTAGTGGCAAATCAAGCTATATAGAAAAGATAAACTTCAGAAGAATTGTCAAGTTATGTTTGCGTAGCTTAAAACCTAGGGATCAACTGACAAAATAATGGCAATCAAGATTATTTGATTTACTTTAGTATAAGCTATGATAAAATTAACTTAGTTTATAATTGGAAAAACTAATGGCACATACTGTTCTTGCCCGCAAATGGAGACCCAAAAGATTTGCTGACTTAATTGGGCAACAAAATACTGTAACGATACTAAAAAACATCCTAGTAACCAAACGCCTACACCATGCATACCTATTAACAGGAACTCGTGGAGTCGGAAAAACCACTATTGCGAGAATTATTGCCAAAGCCTTAAATTGCCTTAATTTAGAAGACAATGAGCCCTGTTGCGCCTGTCAAAACTGTCAGCAAATTGACAGTGGACGCTATGTAGATGTGATTGAGATTGATGCGGCTTCAAATACTGGGGTAGATAATATTCGAGAAGTACTTGAGAATGCACAGTATGCACCAACTAGTGGCAAGTACAAAATTTATATAATTGATGAAGTACACATGCTGTCAAAATCAGCATTTAACGCAATGCTAAAAACCCTTGAAGAGCCACCAGAACACATAATATTTATTCTGGCAACTACTGACCCCCAAAAAGTCCCGATCACAATACTTTCTCGTTGCCTACAATTAAAATTACGTAACCTTGCTGCTAATGAAATTGACAATCATCTGGACTGGGTTTTATCACAAGAGCAAATCAGCGTTCAAAAATCAGCACTAGCGATATTGGCTGCGGCTGCCAATGGTAGTATGCGTGACGCTCTATCACTTACAGATCAGGCAATTGCATTTTCAAATGGAAACATAACCGAAGCCACGGTACAGCAAATGCTAGGGCTTAGTGATGATAGTATCTTAATTACAATGCTTGAAGCCATAATTAATAAAAATAGCCTAGAACTTTTCTCGATTTGTGAAAAGCTTAATACCGAGGGGGCAAACCTCGAGAATTTGCTAGCCCAGTTAAATCATATGCTTTTTCAGATAGGAATTGCACAATTAGTTCCAAATGAAGATATTAAGCCAGAAATATTGAATTTAGCGCGGCAGATATCGATTCAGGATTGCCAGTTATACTTTGAAATAACTAACCTAGGCATGGAGCAGCTAAAAAAAGTAAGTAACAAATACCCATGCTTTACAATGAATGTAATGCGAATGCTAGCATTTAGCATTGGTAGTAATGAAACAAAAGAAATCCTAGTTAATAATGCAAACTTTAAAAGCCAAGTAACCAACATTCCGTCAAACAATCCTTCTTTTAATACTACAGAAGCAGCATTACCAGAAAAAACAATAACGGAAATAATCACAGCCAATATAATTAAGGAAGAAGATCCTCCCCTATTACCTCCCGAAAAAGTAGCATCAACAATTGAAATAAGTCCTACGCAAGAGAATACTCCACCTTGGGAGACAGAAAGCCAAACAAATAATCACGAAAATGCAGGAATGGAACATTCCCCTACCATTATCAGCGAAACTCAAAATGAAATACTGCCCACAAGTGTATTATCCGTGGATGAGTTTGATGGGGATTGGTTAAAGTTTACCAGTAGTGTTGACTACAATAAATATCCAACTCACACCAGAATAGGAATGATTTTAAAAAATTCCCAACTGGAGAAATTTAGCGGTCATACCATTACTATTTCCGTTGACAATAAATTTAGAGAAGCTGTTAATCATGAGTGTGTTGATATACTTGAGCAGTTATTAGCAGAGCATTATAATCAGGAATATGACCTTGAATTTAATTTTGTTGAAACTCTCAAAGAGTCATTAAGCATCCAGAATGAAAATATTAAACGGGAAAAACAACTATTGGCAGAAGATGCAATTAATAATGATCCAATAATTCAGGATTTAGTTAATAACTTTTCTGCTAAAATAATCCCTAATTCAATAAAACCACTAGACTGATTATTTTTAAAAGGAATAAATATGTTTGATAAAGGGCAACTGGCCGGATTAATGAAAAAAGCGCAGGAAATGCAAAAAAATCTTGAAAAAGCTCAGGAAGAAGTTGCAAAGCTTGAAGTTGAAGGAGAGTCTGGCGCTGGTATGGTTAAAGTAACGATGACTGGGAAACACGATATAAAAAAAGTAACCATTGACGATGCCGTTATGGATGATAAAGAAATGCTTGAAGATTTGATTGCTGCAGCAGTTAATGATGCCAATCGTAAAGTCGAAGAGCAAAGTCAGTCAAAAATGGGAGCAGCTACAGCAGGTATGCCTTTTGGTGGACTACCAGGTGGAATGAAATTTCCATTCTAAGAATATTATTATCCCGGGCACTGCCCCGGGATTTTTCCTTCATTTGATTTAATTTTTTTATCAAATGTTTAACGATAGACAAATATTGCTAATGAACTCAGAAATTATTGATAAGCTAAATAACACCGATTCACCTTATAAAAATTACTGGCTAAACCAGCTAAAAAAGCATGGAAAAAATCAGCAAAAGCAGGAAAAACTGCTTACCATGATTAATCATGAACTTGAAGCAATTGACAAACGTAAAACATCAATCGCTAATCTCAAAATAAGCTACCCAAATGAGTTACCAGTTAGTCAGGCAGTAGAAGAAATAAAAGCTGAGATTGGCAAAAACCAAATAACGATAGTCTGCGGTGAGACTGGCTCAGGAAAAACCACCCAATTACCAAAAATTTTATTAGAGCTAGGTTATGGAACCAATGGCTTAATCGGACATACCCAACCACGAAGGATTGCTGCAAAATCATTAACTTCTCGAATAAATTATGAGTTAGGCTTAGCAAATCAGGAAAATGCTCTAGTTGCTTGCAAGATGCGTTTTCATGACCGGACAACCCAAAGTACTGCGGTAAAGCTGATGACCGATGGAATTTTACTTCAAGAAATTCAAAATGATCGACTATTGCTCCAGTATTCTGCACTTATTATTGATGAGGTTCACGAACGAAGCTTAAATATTGATTTTATTTTGGGCTATCTAAAAAAACTAATAATTAAACGCCCTGATCTAAAAATAATCGTTACATCCGCTACATTAGAAACAGAGAAACTGGTTAAATTTTTCAATAATGCACCATTAATCAACGTAAGTGGTAAAACTTACCCAGTTGATATCATCTATCAGCCACTTGGCGAAGGTGAAGAAAATGAAGGTCTTAACCAAGGTATTTATCAAGCTATTTCTGCGGCACTCAGTATTGAACGCGGGCATGGACTTGTTTTTCTTCCCGGTGAAAGAGAAATTAAGGAATGTCTTAATTACCTACGCAAGACAGAATTACGCAACCATGAATTATTAGCACTATTTGCACGACAAAATAACGAGGCTCAGGCACAAATTTTTAATGATTCTGGGCGAATCAAGATTATTCTAGCAACCAATATTGCTGAAACCTCGCTAACTATTCCCGGGATTAAATTTGTTATCGATAGTGGCCTTGCCAAAGTCAAACGTTATAGCATTAGAAATCGAGTTGAGCAGCTACAGATAGAAACAGCAAGTCAGGCTTCAAGTAATCAGCGCGCGGGGCGAGCTGGACGAGTTAGCCACGGGTTATGTGTTCGTCTTTTTAGTGAAAATGAATTTAAACTTAGGAAACAATTTACTGAACCAGAACTATTACGCAGTAATCTGGCGAATGTAATTCTTAGAATGCTAGCATTAAATATCGGTGATCCACTTGAATTTGAATTTCTCGATCAACCGGAGCAAAAAGCCTTTAATGATGGCTACCGCACACTATTTCAGGTTCAGGCAATTGATGAAAATAACCAGATTACTCCGCTTGGACGCAAATTAGCGCAAATCCCTACCGATATACAGCTAGCAAGAATCCTCGTGGCTGCTGCAGAAGACTATGCCGCTCTAAATGAGGCACTTATCATTGTTGCGTTTCTTGCAATTCAAGATCCACGTGAAACCCCGCTTGAGCATCAGCAACTCGCACGAGAACGACATCAACTCTGGGCAGATAAAAAATCTGCTTTTATTCAGATCTTAAACATCTGGCGCTGGTATCACAATGAACTAGAGCATAAAAAATCTAATCGTAAGCTACAGGAAGCTTGTCATAAACAGTTTGTTTCTCTGGTTCGCTTGCGGGAATGGCATGAGCTGCACCGCCAACTTAAAGAAATAATGATCGGTCTTGGCTATAAGCTAAATAGTACCGAAGCTGCTTACCGTGAGTTACATAGTGCTATCCTTCATGGCTTTATTACCAATATTGGGCAGAAAGATTTGGTTGAAAATCATTATCTGGGTACTAATAGCAAAAAATTCTATATTCACCCAGGTGAATTATGTGATTCTTCTAAATGGATGGTGGCGGCATCGTTGGTTGAAACCAGCCGCCTTTATGCCCGAAATTGTGCCCAAATTGAACCACAATGGCTAAATCGGATTGCTAGCCATTTGTACAAATACACTTATTCAAGCCAACGCTGGGATAAAAAACGTGGCGAAGTCGTTGCGACCAAATCAAGCATGCTCTATGGTTTAATGATTGATAGCACTAAAGTTTCTTATGGGCTAATTAACCCTACCGAATCACGTGAGATTTTCATAAAAGAAGGATTAGTTCCGGCAGAGCTTAACAAAAAATATAGTTTTATCACCCATAATCAGAATGTCATTAACGAGCTTGAAAAACTTGAAGATAAACTCCGCACCTATTTTATGCTTATTGATGATGAATTATTTAGTTTTTATCTAGAAAAATTACCTATAGAAGTTATCGATCAGGTTACTCTTGATAATTACATTGCAATTAATGGTGATAATAGCCTTAGACTTGATAAAAATGAATTTATTGCTCGCATCAATAAAGATAGTGAAAAGCTTGAGCTATTCCCAGACTATATGATAAATAATGGTCAAAAGATAAAATTAAACTACATTTTTGATCATGAAAACCCTGAAGATGGTGTAATTGCTAATATTGATTTAAGCCAACTGGAACAGATTGAAGATAAACAATTTGAGTGGCTGGTACCGGGTATTATTCGCGACAAGGTTAGTTTCTTAATAAAATCACTACCTAAAACAATAAGGCTGGCATTTAACCCATTAAATGATTCAATAACAGAGTTTCTAGCAAATAGTGATATTAATGATAGCCTGATAAATCAGTTGATAAATTATGCTCGGACAAAGAAAATAGAACTTGATTATCAGAGTCTCGCAAAAATCACTTTCCCTCACCACTTATGTTGTCATTTTAGAATATTTGAAAATAAAAAACTGATAAAATCCGGCGATGATCTTTTAAAAATTCGGACTGAGCTTAATCCTGTACTAGACAAACTGGTTGTTAAGCAATCAGCAGGAGTTCAGATTAATAATGTCTCTGGCTTTATCCCAGAATTTGCTAATCTTGGTAACAAGATAGAATTAGGTAAGATTGATGGTTACTATAGCCTAATCGTAGAGAAGGACAGTTCAATTACTTATGGAGTAGTAAGTAAGGTAGAACAAGCACAGCTAAGTACTCGTCGCGGATTTATTAACCTGATAAAACGGCAATTAAAAGACCAGCTAAAATACTTACAAACTCGTAAATTACCAGACTTTATGAAAATTAGCCTTTGCTTTAGCGAATTTTATAGCAAAGATACATTATCGGAAACGCTAGCAAATTATATTGTAAATCAGGCAATTAATGACGCTTTTATCATAACTTGGCCAAATAGCGAAACCAGCTATCTGGAACTTATCGGAAGAGCTAGACAAAATATAAGTCAATTAACTCCCGAAGTCAATAGCACATTAAGCAAAACTGCTGCGTTTTACCAACAGGTAAAGAAAGCTATAGAGAAACACGAATTACGTGAAGAAATAGAAATACAATTGGAAGATTTATTTTATGAAAACTTTCTCAATTATACAAAATGGCAATATTTGATAAATTTCCCCCGTTATTTACAAGCAATTCTACTAAGAATTGACAAATACAACAAATCACGGGCGAGAGATACAATTAATGCCGATGAAATCAGCACTCTCTATGAGAAATGGTATAATCATGTGGATAAACTGGAGTCCATGCATAAAGTCATAAAATCAGAACTATATGACTTTAGATATAAAATAGAAGAACTAAGGATTTCATTATTTGCTGAGGGGTTGAAAACACTTTATCCAGTATCTACCAAACGATTGATGGCAGAGCTGGAACAACTGTATCTGGAACATCTAACCGCTTGAAAGAAGGTAACTTATATGCGTTTACTAATCTCTAAACACAATCTTGGCATTTGGGCTGCAAACTATGTAGCAAAGAAAATCAATGATTTCAAGCCATCCAAGGATAAACCGTTTGTATTGGGATTACCTACTGGTTCAACACCACTTGATATGTATAATGAACTCATTCGTCTAAATAAAGAAGGTAAAGTTAGCTTTAAGCATGTAGTTACTTTTAATATGGACGAATATGTTGGGCTTGCTGAAGATCACCCTGAATCATACCATTATTATATGCACCATAATTTCTTCCGCCATATTGATATAAATAAGAAAAATATTAATATCCTTGATGGTAATGCTAAGGATCTTGATACAGAATGTGAAAAATACGAAGAGAAAATTGCCAAAGCAGGAGGAATTCACATTCAGTTAGGTGGAGTTGGTGAAGATGGGCATCTGGCATTTAATGAGCCAGGTTCCTCACTTGCCTCAAAAACACGGAGTAAAGATCTTAATTTATCAACGATCATTGCTAATTCAAGATTTTTTGGCGGCGATATTGAAAAAACGCCAAAGCTAGCATTAACTATTGGTATTGAAACAGTAATGCAAGCAAAAGAAGTTATTATTATGGCAAAAGGATTTAATAAAGCACCTGCGGTTTGTCAGGCAATTGAGGGAGCAGTGTCCAGCATGTGTCCGATTACTGCTTTACAATATCACAAAAAAGCATTAATCATCTGTGATGAACATGCTGCTTATGAATTAAAGCTAAAAACCATTAAATATTTTGAAAATATGCAGGATGAGTATTCTGAAATGGAACATGCCTGTGATTATCTAGTATAAAACCTAGAAGAATTTATGCGTAAAATAATATTTCTAATTCTGCTATGCTGGTTTGGTGCTGCCAATGCCAGCTTTTTTTCTAATCTTTTCGGTGGCAGCCATCACAGGAAAAGTAGCAAAAATAAAGTAATCCAAGAGGAAATAGATCCAAGTCAGGACAATTATCAGCAGTTTTGTTCAAAGAATCAGACTACTTATGGATTTCAGATTCGATGTCAGAGTCCAGATCTTGTAACTTCATTCAAACCGTCTGAATCAGCAATTATAAAATGTAGCCAAACTTATAGAGGAATCAGTAATAAATTTCCAACTAGTGTAGTACTTAGCAATGATTTTATCTCAAGCCTAAACTTATGCCAAGGTATGAGCTATGGTCCTTTTACTGTTCCATCTATCTCTGTACTCAATGAAAGTGGAATCTTTGTCCAGAAAAATAGCCTTGTTACTTATTATGATGTTGCCTGTCAGGGACTATCCGCATATGAAAGTAACACTTATACTCACATAGCTCAACAAAATGAAAGTAATCTGGAACAACAAATTAATTTGTGTATAGCTCAAGCTCAACAGCAACCGCAAATGAGAAATTTTATTATAATGTTCTATGTCTGTGCCGGAATAGCTCTGATTTCACTAATAATTGTGATTATCCGCAAATACAAACAACGAAATTACTAAGATAAACACCATAATTTAAATTGAATTTTAATTGAAAAATGAGAATTTTAGTTTGAGCAATAAGATTATAAATCCAGATAATACTCTACTTAGTGTAGTAATGCCAGTTTATCAAACTAATGAAACTTATTTACGCGAAGCAATTGAGAGTATTCTTTTACAAACATATGCTGATTTTGAATTTTTAATTATCAACGATAGCCCACACGATGAATCAAGACTAAAGTCAATTATTGATAGTTATAATGATCAGCGGATTATTTGGATTAACAACCCAGTAAATTTAGGGATAGCAAGTAGCTCAAATAGCGGGATTGATCGTGCGCAAGGGCTATTTATCGCCATGATGGATCACGATGATATTTGCATCCCCACGAGATTTGCACAGCAAATTAAATTTTTAACAGATAATCAAAATTTTGGTTTTGTCGGTGGACAGGCTGAAGGATTCTATCCAGATAAATCTAGCGTGCTTTTAGGCTATCAAGTTTCTTCATCTATGAAACAAGTAAAACAAAGCTTTTTTGATGGAGTACCTTTTCTAAACCCAAGTGTGATGTTTCGTAAATCAGCATTAGGCAATTTAAGATATAACCCGGACTATAAAATATGCGCCGACTACGATCTGTTTGCCAGACTTGTTTTTGGAGAAGATATCTTGGCTAGTAATTTACCAGAAGTAATTTTACGTTATCGCTTTCATGATGCAAATACATCGTTGAATCAGTATCTACTCGCGGAACAGGAAACTAATAAAGTTCAGGACTGGATTTTGCAGCATACTACTTAACAAGTTCATAACCTTTAAAAACCCCTAATGGGGCTTATTTATTTAAAAAAGTATTGTTATTATTGTAAAACAGGTGTCAGTGTAACTGTACCTGTACAACTAAATGGTGTATTATTAACTGTAATTGATAAATTATTAGTTGCTGTAAATACATTAGTTGCAGAATTTATTGCACAACTTACCCAAGAACCTTGAACTGATACCGTGATTGAGTTAATTATTTGTGACTGAAAAAACTGTAAACATGGATTTGAATTAGCATTAACTCCAGCAGGCGTACATGAAGAAGACTGCCCCATCCCGCAAATCTCTCCTGAACTGTTAACTGTTACAGGAATAGAACTCTCTACCACTGAGCAATTTTCTGCTGGTTGCATATTGCTATATGACATAGTGTAGTTACCTGCCGGCAGGTACGAAGGGGCAGGAGAATTGCTACTGCTACCACCACCATTACAACCATAAATAAGACTACTGGTAATTGCCATTAAAGACAGCAATAATATATTGTTTTTCTTCATAATGTATTCCTTTAATCATATTATCAAAGAGGATTGTAACATTATAAAGAGTCATATTAAAAGCTTACCCTCCTTATAAGTTGAGTTTAATAACCATATTTATCATAACTAACTGATATGATAACCTATAATATAGCAGACATTTTACGACAATTTTTGCATAGCCATAAAACCAACATCCGTTATGATTCATTGGGTTTAAACGATAAACCCCTAGCATGATTTAACTACCACGCCAACTTTCCTATCTAGTAAAATCACATCTGAAATTAAAATTTAGCACACAGGTTTTAAAAAATAACTATGACTAAAATTAGCCTATTAACTTTTAGTGACCATTCCCGCCACTTTAAAGAATGTATCTATGTTTATCCAGTCGTATCCCGCCGGGCTCAAGGTATATCACTCGGGGTTAACCTAAACATCAATAATGCTTGTAACTGGCGTTGTGTTTACTGTCAAGTTGAAGGTCTGGTGCGTGGCAAGCCAGATAGAATTGATCTGGCTAAACTAGAACACGAGCTTGATGTGATGCTTGAATGGATTATTCATGGTGATTTCATCATAACTCATGCACCAGATGGATTGCAACGCTTTAATGATATTTGCTTATCTGGAAATGGTGAATCAACATTATCCAAAGATTTCGTTGCAGTTACCCAAATTATTGCAAGGCTACGTAAAAAATACCAGATTGGGTCTGAGGTAAAAACCATTCTAATCAGTAATGGTAGCGAAATGCATTTACCTGCAACCCAAGAAGGGTTAAAAATCATTGCTGAAAATAATGGTGAACTATGGTTTAAGATTGATAGAGTTAGCCCCGAAGGAGTTTCAGAGGTTAATCAGGTAAATTTACATCTGGATGGTATTCTGGAGCGTCTAAAAATGGCATCAGATATATGCCCGACATGGATACAAAGCTGCTGGTTTAAAACTGCAAATATCAACCCATCAAAAGAAGAAGTAGATAATTTTATTGAGCTAATTTATAATATTCGTCAAATGATTAAGGGCGTTTTACTTTACTCAACAGCTCGTAATCCAGCACTTCCTGAAGGTAATAATATAAGTCAGGTTAGTATAGACTTTCTTGCCGAGATGGCAAACCGGATAAAAAGTTTTGCTATCGAAGTGAAATACTACCAATAGAATAAGATATTTACCTAACCAAAAAACATTAAGCCGATGGCGAAACAAAGCAATACATTAAGAATTTCTGTCATGATTAATCCTGTGAAAAAGGTGTGTTATAAATTAACACACCGGGAATAGTGGCAAGCAGGATTGTAAAACCTCTGCCAGCCTGAATTATGCAATATCATAAAAACTATTGTTAGTCCAATTTAGTGGAGTACAATATCATCTGAATCTGAATATCAGATAAACTAAACATGGAGCGTATAATTAAATGACTATAGAAATAACTTTGCTTAATCCTGAACTGATTCAAACAGGATTATTAATCAATGGTAAATGGATTAATACAAACCGTGATTTATTTCCAGTATTTAATCCGGCAACCAGCGAAAAAATCTGCAAAATTAGTATAGCAACTGAAGACGACTTGTTATCTGCAGTTAACTCTGCTCAGCTCGCAATGAAAGAATGGCAAAAATATACAGCTAAGGAGCGCGGCAAAATAATCAAGACTTGGGGAGAACTAATAACTACCAATGCGGATGATTTAGCCAAAATTTTGACGCTTGAACAGGGAAAACCACTAACAGAAGCCAAAGGCGAAATTCTTTATGGTGCCAGCTATTTTGAATGGTATGCTGAGGAAGCAAAACGTATTTATGGTGAAACTATCCCCGCAAATCAGCCTAAGCAAAAAATAACGGTACAATACGAGCCAGTAGGAGTTTGTGCCGCAATAACTCCATGGAACTTTCCCAACGCAATGCTGGCAAGAAAAGTAGCACCTGCAATTGCAGCTGGATGTGCCATGATCGCCAAACCTGCTAGCCAAACACCATTATCAGCAAATGCCCTCGCCTATCTTGGGTTAAAGGCAGGCATACCTGCGGGACTATTAAACGTCATTCATGGACACAGTGGGCAAATTGGTGAATTTTTCTGTTCCAACCCAGCCATCCGAAAATTAACCTTTACTGGCTCTACCGAGGTCGGTGTCTGGCTTTATCAAAATTGTGCGAATACAATGAAAAAAATGTCCCTAGAATTAGGCGGTAATGCTCCATTAATTGTTTTTGAAGATGCTGATATTGACATTGCAGTTGATGGCATTATAAAAAGCAAGTTTAGAAATAGTGGTCAAACCTGTGTCTGCTCAAACCGGATTTTTATTCATAATTCAATCAAGAACACCGTAATTGAGAAACTACGAATCGAAATTGCTAAATTAAAATTAGGTAATGGACTTGATGCAACTACTCACCTAGGACCACTTATCGATAATAAAGCAGTAATTCACGCCAAGAGTCTGGTAGATGATGCCATTATGAACCAAGCCAAATTGATTACTGGCGGTAATATTGATACAACCTTAGGTGGATTATTCTTTCAACCGACGTTGATTAATTGTGAAACTACAAATTTACGTCTCTTTAAGGAAGAAATTTTTGCACCAATACTTGCAGTCTATGGTTTTGATAGTGATGAGGAAGTCATTGAACTAGCCAATAATACTCCTTATGGTTTAGCAAGTTACTTCTTTAGTCAGAATATCAAACGGATATATCATGTAGCAGAGGCATTACAGTATGGAATGGTTGGGGTCAATACCGGAATCATCTCTGCCGAAAATGTTCCATTTGGTGGTGTGAAAATGTCAGGACTCGGACGTGAAGGTGGACACCAAGGAATTGAAGAGTATTTACAAAGCAAATATATCTGTATCTCATTAGTTTAACTATTGGTTATCCCTATAAAACTTCAAACAAATTAAATAAATATATAGGCGAGACAGAAGATTATTAATTAACTGACAAACCAACGCCCTAAAAGCTTCAAGTTGGTAAGGATATGATTGAATCACAAATTAATCCAGAAATAAGCTAAAATCCTGTTTGATGCAATAAAATCAGTCCAGTTTGGAATAAAAATACATATGAAAATCAATAAACTAATACATACCTTATGTTTAACCAGCCTCCTGATGCTTGGCAGCTGCGCCAAAAAAGATGGCTCTACCTCTACAGAAAACACCCTACGAGTTGATGTAGGGACAGAATTACCAACCTTTGATCCAGCACTTGCTGAAGATGGAAACACCTACCGGGTTATTAATGACTTATTTGCAGGATTAGTTGATTTTGATCAGGCAAATCGCCCAATCCCTGGGATGGCTAAAAGCTGGGAAATAAGCTCGGATGGAAAAATCTACACTTTTCATCTTCGCGACAATCTAAAATTTTCTGATGGTTCACCAATTACAGCCGACGACTTTGTTTTTTCATGGCGGCGATTGATTGACCCAAAAACTGGCTCATCATATGCATTTTTGTTAAAAGATGTATTAAATGGTCAAAAAATTATTGATGGCAAAGAAAAGCCGGAGAGGTTAGGCGTTATTGCACTAGATCCAGAAACTTTTGTCGTTCACTTGGAACATCCAACCAATGCGTTTTTATCATATATTACGACACCAAATGTATTTGTTGTTCCACGTAAAGTTATTGAAAAATATGGTCAAAATTGGACAAAACCAGAACACATGGTAACATCCGGAGCATATATACTGAAGGAACACGTTGTTAATGGTTATATACTAGCCACAAAAAATCAGAATTTTTATGCAGAAAGCTCCGTCAAAATAAAGAATGTCAAATATTTTCCATTCACTGACACAAATGCATCGCTCTCCAACTTTAAAACTGGAGCGTTGGATACAACTTGGCAAAACGTTCCAATTGATCAGTATAAACAGCTACAAAAACAGTTTCCAGATGAATTGCACACCTTCAAATGGGAAAGGATGGATTATCTAAACCTGAATTTCCAATTACCAAAATTTGCCAATAATCTCAAACTACGTCAGGCACTAGCAATGGCAATAAACCGAGAGGATTTAACGCAGAAAGTACTGGGTGCAGGACAAACTCCCCTTTACTCAACAATAACACCAACTATAGAAAATGGCAAATATGCTGATTTAAGTTATAGCTGGAGTAAACTCCCCTACGACAAACAAATCCAAATGGCAAAGGAGCTATATAAAGAAGCTGGTTATGGACCAAATAACCCATTAACTCTTACCATCAAATATCAAACTAACGATTTATATAAAAAAGTCATGATTTCAGTAATGTCAATGTGGCAAGAAACTCTGGGTGTAAAAGTTAAACTGGTGAATGAAGAAATGAAGGTTCTTTTTCCTGAGCTTAAAAATGGAAATTATGAAGTCGCCCAAGGACGCTGGGGAGCTGATTATAACTCGGTAACCACTTACACTCCACTTTTTATCTGCAATAATGGTAACAATCGTTCTCACTATTGCAATAAAAATTATGACACACTTATTGCAAAAGCTGAAGCAACATCAAATCCAGCACAACAGCAACAGCTTTATAAGCAAGCGCTACAGATTGCAATGAATGAGTACGCAATAATTCCACTATACGAACCAACACATCAACGCTTAGTTAATAAACGTGTAAAAGGCTATGATATAGATAGTAACTATCTAGACAATGTGCAGACAAAATGGTTTAATCTGGATTTAGCTAAATAATCATGTCACTAAAAAAGGTAGTTTTCATCAACTACCTTTTTATCTATTCATCAAGCCCAGGTAATGATTCTTTACCAGCTTTCAGTATAAGCAGCAAATCCCATCACCCCATTTACTTGATCAAATAGCACTTGATAAGTATTAAATATCTGATTTCCTGGATTAACTACGTTACCAGACCTAACTGGCTGGGTATATTTCATTGGTTGGGTAAGTGGTAATGGTAATGCACCGCTAGAAGTATTAATTGTAGCTGTCAGTTGGTTGGTTATAACACCATTTCCAGTAAGCGTCATCCAGTAAGGTACCGATTCAAGATAAAAATTACCTATTGCTTCACCGCTATCAAATACAGTTGAATAGTTGCTACTACCAAAACCGTCACTTTCAGAATAATTATATGTTACTGAACTCTCAGCGGTTCCCCAACATGTATTTGATTCAGTATCTGGAACACTGTAATTATAACATGGTATCTGCTTTTGAGTTATCGTAGCAAATTTCCCGAGCTGACTAGTATTTAACAGACCAAATGCGATATAACTCTCAGGTCTATTTAATACCATCATTTGGTTATATGGGTATGGCAAAAATAATCTTGAACTAACTTGGTTATCCATTCGCATTCCAAGAATAGCATTATTTCCACCACCTTGATTAACACTTCCTTCAGTCACAACAACAATTGGCGCATTATTAGCGGTAGAGAGTACAGCACCTGAGGTAGTAGTAAACTGAATAGTCCCATAGGCAAGATAACCAGACACCTGATTAGTTCCCGCCCCATACGTTATCGGAATAATCTGACTAGTCTTCTGAATATTATTACCAACGTAGCTTTCATTGATAACGGTCAATTCAGAACCAGTATCAATTTCGGCAATAACCTCAGGTCCACCACCGATACTTGCCTGAACTGCTGTTTTATTACCTGGTTCATAATTAAAAGTAGGCACAAAAACAACTTCTGGGCTTGAAGTTGAATTTGAACCACTTGTACCAGAGGAGCAAGCAACAACAAATCCTTGGCAGATAGACAAAACAAGTAATAATCTTTTATCTAGCATTATTAACCTCCTAATCAAATACCATTATGTAAATAAATACGGTGCAGATCAATTGCAGCATATGGCTATTCACGGCTATAGCTATGTAAAACCATAATAGAGTACGACTTCATCAAAGGCACTTCTGCTGGCAAATAGCTACCAATAGGAGTAATTCCTGCTTCCTCATGATTTACAACCATATGCCATAGCTGATGATTTCCTAAAGGAGGCAACAAATCATTCACTGGATAATTATCAATTGCTGAAGCATTATAAATTACCACTATATCTTTCCAAGAGTCATTGTTAACATGATCCTTAAAATGACTGACAATAACCCCAGAACGATCATTTTTTGCAATAAACACATTTACGTGATCTTCGATTGATCGCCGATCAGTTATTCGAAATGCCGGATGTTCCTTACGTAATTTTATAAGCCCCCGGATATAGTCAAATACTGGCTTAAATCTGACTTTATCTTGCCAGTAAAAGGCATTAATTATATCGCCGCTTTGATAACTATTGTGATCACCATTTTTTGTCCGTAGAATCTCTACTCCGCCATGAATAAATGGTATCCCCTGTGCCGTAAGTATAATAGCCATCGCCAAAAGATTCTGGCGAACAAGACTACTTTCAAAAACGTTTTGTGGCAAGCCTAAGCGATACTTACCGTTAGCCAGATTATGATTCTGACTTTTTTCTATGTGGTCCCAAAGAGTGTAATTATCATGTGCATCAACATAATTTATACTTTCAGATGGTTTAAACGTCAGACTATAAATTGAGCCTTTTAATCCTTCAACCACTGCCCAAGTTTTATCCGCACTGTGAGGGTCGCCATTAACATAGCCAACCCCAGGATCATTGCTACCCCTAATTGCATTACGAAAAATATCATTAAATATTGCAAAATCTCTATTTCGCTGGCGTCCTCGGTAAGTCCCATTGGACAAAGGAGAATCGCCTCCCTTCCAAGGTTCACCATAGACAAGGATGGTCGGATCTATATCATGCAGGACTTTGACAATTTTCTGGATAGTATCAAAATCAATTAATTCCATTAAATCAAAGCGAACGCCATCAATATTATAATTTTTGACCCAGTGTAATACAGAATCAACAACAAATTTACTTACCATTGGTCGTTCGGTTGCAAGCTCATTACCACAGCCCGAACCATTGGTAAATTTCCCTAAAGAATCCGTCCGGAAATAATACCCAGGAACAATATTATCCATATTTCTGGTATCATACATATGGTTATAAACCACATCCATAATAACTCGAATTCCTTTTTGATGAAGATTGTGAATCATACTCCGAACTTCTTTGATTCTCAGGCTTGGATCATAGGGGTCAACCGAATAACTACCATCTGGAGCATTAAAATTTTTTGGATCATATCCCCAGTTCCTATTATCTGGATCGGTTAAGCGACTTTCATCAACCGTTGCAAAATCAAAAAAAGGCAATAAATGTACATGGGTTATCCCTAATTCAACCAAGCTATCCACGCCTGTTGCCACATTACCGCTACTTGATGAAAGATGAGTTCCAGACTGCGACATCCCCATAAATTTGCCACGATATTCTTCTTTTACACCGCTCTCAGGCATAATTGTAAAGTCGCGAATGTGAAGCTCATAAATGATGCTATCTTCTTTTTGAGCAAGATAAGGACGGCAGTCACTAAGCCAACCACTACTCATAGTTGCCCTAGCATTTATATCAATCAGATAACCTTTATTACCATTTAACCCTATGGCAGTTGCATATGGATCAACCGCAAATGTAACTTTAGTACATTGCTTACCATTTTGGTCAATTTCATGAAAATGAAGCTTATATAAATAAAAAAAATGTTCCAGCTTGCGTTCAATTATCGTTGAATGAACTCCACTTCTAACATCGTATTCAAGATTAAATTTGTGACTAAACTCTTCATTAGCACTGTCCCAGTTTTTGTATAACAGTAACTCAACTCTTATTGCTGTTGGTGCCCAAAGTTTAAAAGAAATGTTATGAGAGAAAAACCTAACACCCATATCATTTCCAGAATAATAATAGCGATTTAGGTAATCACGCAAAATAACTCGGGTAGGAAGAAAAGTATTAGTTGCCCGAATTTCAATTAACTGCTGGGAATTTACTGAAGACGGAAGATTAGTAAAAATTACCTGCTTACGCTCATATTTTATGATGGCAATCACTCCATCCTGCCTGATACCATCGATAAATAGTTCAAACTGCGTTCCAATTAATGGCTCATGAGAAAGATATGCCGTAATTTTGTCACTATCATCCATAACAGCATATTCAATTTTAGGATTAGTATAAGTAACAACATCTTTAAGCGATGTATAAATCTTATCATCACCATAAATAACATAGAAATTTCGCGAAGGCTTTTTCAGATTAAAAGAAGGGGTTTGTTCAGACCATTCATTACACCATCCCTCTCCCCAGACTTTTTTGCGAACAATTATATTAGCCATATCGCAATCAGCCACTATACCAAAATCGCTATGTCCGGCAAAGTCTATAACTTTGGAGGGTTTATCATTATCAAATGCCCAGATATCCCAACAAAAGTTATTACCGCTATAGATATTATCCATTTTAATAAAATGTACTCGGCTAGCTTCACGTGCTTGGGTTATAACCTTAAAAACTCTCTCAGCTACAGTATTATTATGCTGATCATAACACTTTATTTTTATTTCTTCAAGCTCATCCGGATTATCTAAAACAAGTAACTGTCCATTTTCACTAATTGTTATATCATTTGTCTTGGGAAATACTGCCCATTTTACATCTACAACCTCCTTGCGATTATGTGAAGAATTTTGTATCGCCACAAGATCAAGGGGAAAGCCAACGGTTACTACATCTTCGGATGATTTTATTTCAGTAGCATAATTAATGGCAAACCAAGTAAAATAAAATGGTTCAAATGATTGATCAGACAAAGATAACTTGACTTCATTACCTTCACTGTCAATTAAGATGTAAGTATATTCATGCCGCCCTGAAGGTAGTTTCTCCTTGAATGACACATCTTTTATCATCCTAAGAACACCATCATTGTAATCCGGCTTCCAGTTTAACCGATAATCCTCATGCTTTTGCCAATTATTAAAATCACCGACTACATAACCATATAAAAATCCTTTAAACCGCAATTTGAATCTGATGCTATTAGATTCCGGACTGGGTTTTATCGACTGTAATCCATTTATTTGCCTAAAATTACCAAACTTATCTTGTCCCCACATAAACTATAACCAATACCTTGTGAAAATTAATCTAAAAATTTGAATACCGCAGCTGCCATTGGTGGAATTTTTATGGTAAGTCGCTGATTAAAAGAATGCGAAGCCTCAGGTACAGTAAATAGCTCATCTTCAATACTTTGCCCGGAGCCACCGAATTCCACCAAGTCAGAATTAAAGATCTCTTTGTACTTACCAGCCTTAGGAACTCCAAGACTATAGTCAAAATAAGTCATTGGTGTAAAATTAATTACAAAAACTAAAACCTCAGAATGGTCATGGTTGTAACGAACAAATGATAAGATACTTTGCTGGTTGTTATCGGCATCAATCCACTGGAACCCATTATGATCATGATCACATTCCCAGAGTGAAGAATGTTGCAAATATAGCTTATTAAGCGCTTTAAAAAAGCCTTGTGTCTGCTGATGTACAGGAAATTCATTCAAAACATGCCACTGAAGTGATTCATTCTCACGCCATTCTACAAACTGACCAAATTCACAGCCCATAAACAACAATTTCTTACCCGGATGCCCCATCATATACGAAGCATAAAGGCGAAGTCCTGCATATTTATTCCATAAATCACCCCACATTTTATCAATCAGAGCCCCCTTACCATGAACAACCTCATCATGAGAAATAGCAAGAACAAATTTTTCAGAGTAATGATACAACATTGAGAAATTTATCTGATGATGATGATATTTGCGATAAATAGGGTCAAGATTTACGTAGCGCAAGGTATCATTCATCCAGCCCATATTCCATTTAAAGTCAAAACCAATCCCACCATACTCTACCGGAGTAGTAATTCCCGCCCAAGCAGTAGACTCTTCCGCAATTGTCAATACACCCTTGGCATGGTGTTTTACCTGATAATTAAATTCCTTCAGAAAACCAATTGCTTCAAGGTTATGATTATTTCCATAAATATTAGCTTCCCACTCGCCATGGCTTCTATCATAATCCAGGTATAAAATATTTGATACTGCGTCAACCCGTAAGCCATCAATATGAAACTCGTTAATCCAATACATAGCATTAGAAATCAGAAAGCTTTTTACCTCGTTACGTCCCAAATCAAAATTATGTGCTCCCCAGCCCTTGTTATTAGCCTTACGGTAATCCTGATATTCATAGCAAGCACTACCATCAAAATTTATCAGCCCATGCTCATCTTTACCAAAATGTCCGGCAACCCAGTCAAGAATAACACCAATGCCTTCATTATGTAGTCGATCAACTAGCTGTTTAAGACCACGTAAATCGCCATGTCGTGAAGTTACTGAATAATAACCTGTAGCTTGATACCCCCATGATTTATCTAGCGGATGTTCGTGTAATGGCATAAATTCGACATGGGTATAACCCATTTCCTTGATATAACCTGGTAAAACCTCACTTAACTCTTCATAACTAAGAAATTTGCCATTATTAGTACGCCATGAAGCAAGATGCAATTCGTAAATGTTTATCGGGCTAGCATAAGGATTAATATTACTCCTCTTTTCCAGCCAATCGCTATCAGTCCATTGATACTCGGTATGTGAATTTACAACTGAAGCTGTATTAGGTCTTAATTCAGAAGTAATGGCATATGGATCAGCCTTATATACCGTATGATTACTATGTTGATTGGTTACCGCAAATTTATACTTCACTCCATGCTTAACATTTGGAATAAATACAGTCCAAGTACCAAAATCACTAATTCGCTGCATGGTATTTTCATCACGTAGCTCCCAATGACAAAAATCACCAATCACAATTATTCGGCTAGCATTAGGCGCCCAAGTAGTAAATCTAACTCCATCAACACCATTTTCTGTTCTAACATGAGCCCCCATAAATTTATATGCATTTAAATGCTTCCCCTCATGAAAAAGGTATAAATCTACATCACTGAAACTATTTTGCCAGTTAAAAGAACTCATTCTCAACTACTCCTAAAGTTATGCGTAATTAATTTGATATTCTACCACAATATTTACCTCGATTATTTACTGCTGAAGTTTAAACATGATAAATATCATTAATCGACATACATTTTAGAATGCTAACTGTTGTAATTTGTACCATAAAAGTCATGATAAGGATATCTACTTCCACAATAAATAATCCTTCTACTAAAACCAGATAAATCACAAATAAACAAAAAATGAGAAGTCTTTTTATTTAATAAGGAGGCTATACATGCTACAATTATAGTCCTAACAAGTTTACCATAAAGCAGAACCAAAACATAGAATATAGCTACCAGAAGAAAATTAAACTATTAGAATATTCTTCCGTTACCTATAGTTTATAGCTAAAATTAGCTGGGTTACATTATTTGGGGAATTTTTATGGCTATTCGCAAAATCACAGTACAAGCATTTTCCGGTCAAAAACCTGGGACTTCTGGTTTACGCAAAAAAGTAACCGTCTTCCAGCAACCGCATTATCTAGAAAACTTTGTTCAATCCATCTTTGATTCCGTAGGAAGCCTCTCTGGTCAAACAATTGTAGTTGGCGGTGATGGTAGATTCTATAATAAAACAGCCATTAAAACTATTATTAAAATGGCAGCCGCAGCAGGAGTTAAGTCAGTCCTTGTTGGACAAAATGGAATCCTTTCTACACCAGCTGTTAGCTGTGTCATCAGAAAATATAAAGCTTTTGGTGGCATTGTTCTGTCTGCTAGCCATAATCCGGGTGGCGAAGATGGTGATTTTGGAATAAAATACAATGTTAGCAACGGTGGACCTGCTCCAGAAAAAATTACAGATGCAATTTATGCTAAATCCCAAACGATACAAAGTTATAACATAAGCGATACTGATGATAGTAAAATAAATCTTGATACCATAGGAACTTACCAGATAGAAAACACTTTGATTCAGGTAATAGATTCTGTAGATGATTATGCTGAATTAATGGCAACATTATTTGACTTTGAAAAAATAAGACAGCTTTTTGCTAGTGGGTTTACCATGCGTTTTGATGCAATGCATGCTGTTTCAGGTCCTTATGCAAGAAGGATCATCGAAGATATTCTTAAAGCGCCAAGAGGAACAGTAGTCAATGGAATTCCACTTGAAGATTTTGGCGGGCTACATCCAGATCCAAACCCAGTTAATGCCGAGGATCTCATTTTCCATATGAATAAGTCCGGAGGACCCGAGTTTGGGGCGGCTTCAGATGGTGATGCGGATAGAAATATGATAGTTGGACCAAATTTTCCAGTTGCACCATCAGATAGCCTAGCAATATTAGCAGCAAATGCAACTCTTATTCCGGGTTATAAAAATGGAATTAGTGGAATCGCCCGCTCTATGCCAACATCAACGGCAGCAGATAAAGTAGCTACAGCTCTTGGCATAAATTGCTATGAAACACCAACGGGTTGGAAATTTTTTGGTAATCTTCTTGATGCAAATAAAGTTACTCTTTGTGGCGAAGAGAGTTATGGTACTGGTTCAAACCATGTTCGTGAAAAAGATGGGCTATGGGCGGTATTATTCTGGCTAAATCTTATAGCAGCCACTAAAAAATCAGTAGTACAACTAGTAAATGAACATTGGCAACGATTTGGCAGAAATTTTTATTCCCGGCATGACTATGAGGCAATAAATAGTGATAAAGCAAATCAGTTAATGGAAGGACTACGCAAGCAACTACCAGAACTAAAAGGCAAAGTTTTTGGCAATTATACGGTTAAGCTGGCTGATGATTTTAGCTATCTTGACCCAGTAGATGGTTCAACGTCGAATAAACAAGGTATTAGAATCATATTTGAAGATGACTCTCGAATTATTTTCAGGCTTTCTGGCACAGGAACTGAAGGTGCGACTCTTCGCCTATACCTTGAGAAATATGAAAAAAATCCTTCAAGTTACGGCAAAGCAACCCAAGAAGCATTATCTGAACTTATTTCAATCGCAGATAAAGTTGCCCGAATTAAAGAGTTGACAGGTATGAATGAACCAACTGTAGTAACCTAAAATCAGCTAGAATATTATAAAATTAACTACCTCCTATTTTTGAATTATGTTTTTTTGAAAGAGTGTTCTTATGAGTAATCTGAATTTTGATCCCAGTTTAAGCCATCAGCTTACCAAACGTACAATGGCTCTAGTTTTAGCTGGCGGACGAGGTTCTCGTCTAAAACAACTAACCGATGTTAGAGCAAAACCTGCAGTATATTTTGGTGGAAAATTCAGGATTATTGATTTTGCCCTTTCTAACTGTCTTAATTCAGGAATCCGCAAAATTAGTGTCATTACCCAGTATAAATCACATTCCCTACTCCGTCATTTACAACGTGGCTGGGGATTCCTGCGTGGTGAATTAAATGAGTTTATTGATTTACTACCTGCCCAGCAAAGGGTAAATGAAGAACACTGGTATCGCGGTACTGCCGATGCAGTATATCAGAATATTGACATATTAAAATCATATAACCCAGAATATATCGTAATTCTTGCTGGTGATCATATTTATAAAATGGACTACTCTATCATGATTCAGGATCATGTAGCTAGTGGAGCAGGATGTACAGTTGGTTGTATTGAAGTACCAAAAGAAGAAGCTACCGCCTTTGGGGTTATGGCAATTGATAATAATCGTCAAATTACCGCCTTTGTTGAAAAACCGGCAAATCCACCAACTATTCCCGGCAATGATGAAGTCTCACTTGCAAGCATGGGAATCTATGTTTTCAATGCCAACTACCTGTACAAACTATTGGAAGAAGATCTTGTTAATCCAAATTCCGAGCATGATTTTGGGAAAAACATTATCCCCCACGTAGTAAGTGAAGGTAAGGCTCTAGCTCACCCATTTGGTTTATCGTGCGTTCCACGAGGAGAAGATGTAGAACCATATTGGCGAGATGTAGGAACGGTAGATGCATTTTGGGCAGCCAACCTTGATCTTGCCTCAAATTGGCCTGAGCTAAATTTATATGATAAGGATTGGCCGATCTGGACTCATCAGGAGCAACTACCACCAGCCAAATTTGTACCAGACGATAAAGGAGCAAATGGGGTTGCCTATAATACAATCATCTCTGGAGGGTGTATAATCTCTGGTTCAAATGTTTCACATTCCGTACTATTTTCAAATGTACGAATCAAATCATTCTGTACTGTAGAAGAGGCAGTGATTTTGCCCAACACCTATATTGGTGAAAACTGTAAACTTAGCAAAGTAGTTATTGACCGTGGTTGCGTCATTCCGGCGGGAACAATAATTGGTGAAGATCCAGAACTTGATGCTAAGAGATTTTACCGCACAGAAAATGGAGTCGTTCTTGTAACCAAGCAAATGCTGGCAGATCTATAAAAATTAGCTAAGCTAGTTTCAGATTTTTTAATCGACTCTCTGGGCTTTCTAGCCCAGAATTTTACTTATAATGGATTTATTTATTGAGGACTTCTAATGCGTGTACTTCATGTTTGTAGTGAACTATATCCTATTTTAAAAACCGGAGGTTTGGCTGATGTTGCTGGATCATTACCTATAGCACTTCAATCGCTAGGTACAGAAAATCGGGTATTGGTACCTGGCTTTCCAGCTTTTATAGAGGGAATCCATGAAAAAGAAATCATTGCTGACTTATCAGATGAATTTGGTGGTCTAAATATAAAACTGCTATTAGGCAAATTGCCTGAAAGCAATATTTCAGTATATGTTATCGAAGCACCCGATTTATATGATCGTTCTGGTAATCCGTATGCTGACAGTAATAATCAGCCATATTCAGATAACTATCGTCGCTTTGCCCTACTTGGATGGATTGCGGCTAAAATTGCTAATGATCTAGACCCCAATTGGCGTCCAAAAGTTCTACATGGTCACGACTGGCACGCAGGACTAACACCCGCATATATTAAAGCCATTGAGTTAACTCAGGGTGTACAGCTTGCTGGTTGTGTATTCACTGTACATAATCTTGCCTATCAGGGAGTTTTCCCTGCATATACATTCGCAGAGTTAAATTTGCCAAACCACTTTTATAATGTAAATGGGCTCGAATTTTACAACCAGATTTCTTTCTTAAAAGCTGGTTTATTCTATGCCGACAAAATTACTACTGTTAGCCCAACCTATTCCAAAGAAATACAAACCGAAGAGCAAGGGTGTGGCTTACAAGGTTTATTAAATAGCCGTAAAAATGATCTTAGTGGCATTTTAAATGGTGTTGATGAAAATGTCTGGAATCCAGCCAAAGACCCTATAATTGCAGCTAATTACACAGGAAAGTCATTGACTGGGAAACAAGAGTGTCGGACTGCACTTCAGGAATACGCAAAAATTGCAATTCAAAATGATAAGCCAATTTTTGTTGTAGTTAGCCGACTAACTGAACAAAAGGGGCTGAATCTGGTTCTGGCTGGAATCGATGAAATTATAGAAAAAGGTGGACAACTAGTTATTCTTGGCTCTGGCGATAAGGAACTGGAAAAGGCATATAAAGCAATTGCAAAAAAACATAAAGATCAGGTTTCAGTCCAGATTGGTTATGATGAAGAACATGCACACCGCTTAATTGCTGGTGGCGATGTTATCCTTGTCCCATCACGCTTTGAACCATGTGGATTAACCCAACTTTACGGATTACTTTATGGAACTTTACCATTAGTACATAATGTTGGTGGACTTCATGATACAGTAACAGATTCTTCTTTGGAAAATCTTGCTGATGATATTGCGACAGGATTTGTTTTCAACGAGTTTGATCTTGACTCGTATAAAGCAGCAGTGAAACGTGCCTTTGCACTATATAATCGGAAAGCAGACTGGAAAAAGACCCAAAAAAGAGCTATGCAAAGTAATTTTAGCTGGGAGGAATCAGCTACTGAATATCTACAAATTTATAAACAGATAGCTAGATAAAAAAAAGATGCCTTTAAAGGCATCTTTTTAATTAACGTTTAACTGCTGAATACCAGCTACTTTCCATTTTGTATTTTCACCCTGAACTGGTTTCACAAAATGCCACATTTCGTTAAAATCAACTGCTGGCGATGTTGGCGACTCACTTACCTTACCATAAAAGCGAACCGAAGCAACATAGTTATTATTTTCAAGCGTTGATTGCATTAGCTGAGAATCCAATTGGCTAAAATCAGCCACATAATCGTTACCTGAAATCATTTGTTTTAACTCTTGATATAGCTCTGGCGTCATATATTTTTCTACTTCACTTACATTTTCAGGAGTATTCATACTTTGAATATGTAGAAACATACCTTTTGCCTGACGCAAAAAATACTGGGACTCAACACCACCTGCCATTCGCTCCATTCCTGCCGGAATTTGTGGTTGAATACTCCCCTGCTGCATATTTCGACCATTCCCCGCCTGAGGTTGCTGATTTTGCGGAGTATAGGCAGTGTTATCTTTCCTTATCCCAGGGATCTCAAAATTATTATTTACTGGAGCAGAACCTGTAGGTGTACCAAATGGATTTGATGCACTCTGCCCTTGAGGCATTGTCTTACGACGAAATATCATTAATCCGATGAATAATAGCATTCCAAGTATAGCTATTATTCCCCAAGGAATATTTGTAGCTGAAGATGGAGCAGTCTCTCTCGCAACTTGCGAACTTGCATTTTTATCACTATTCATGGCTTTGCCAAGCATATAACCACCAACAGCACCCGCTGCTGCACCAGCAACAACTGCCCCCATTCCTGGTCCATTCCGTTGCTGACCAGCTGGCTGGGCATAGCCCCCAGGATTTCCTGAATTACTGTAATTCTGACTATTAGAATACTGCTGTGTATTTACATTACGCTGCATACCACTATTCTTGCCACTCCCCATTCTAGCAGCAAAAGCATTTTGACTAAATAAAATACTTCCTGTTAATAGTATAACCCCAACTTTTTTTAGATTCGTATTCATTGCGACCATTTCTTTTTATAATTAATTAAACTTATCCACTATTATATAGTGATGTAACCATTTATTTCAAGCTATCAAGCTATTTAATTCCAAACCTTCTCCAGTAATTCAAGGTGTTCTATACTGGTTTTAGTAGCCACCCGCCCGCGCGGGGTTCTTTGCAATAAGCCACTTTGCATTAAATAAGGCTCAATAACATCCTCAATTGTATCAGTTGATTCACCAATGGTTGCAGATAGATTATCAAGACCAACTGGTCCACCATCAAATTTATTTACAATTGCATCCAGAAGCTTACGATCCATTATATCAAGACCAAGGTTATCAACATCAAGCATTTTTAAGGCAGCATCCGCTACGTCCTTACTCACAACCCCATTACTCTTGATATCAGCAAAATCACGTACTCGTCTTAGTAAACGATTAGCTATACGTGGAGTACCTCTTGAACGTGATGCAATTTCATACGCGCCCTGATTATCAATCTGCATATTTAATAACTGCGCAGATCGCTTTACAATAATCGCCAGCTCATCATTAGTATAAAACTCTAGCCTAGAAATAATTCCAAATCTATCACGTAAAGGATTAGTAAGCATCCCAGCTCTAGTTGTAGCACCAATTAAGGTAAATGGAGGTAAATCAATTTTTATTGACCTTGCAGAAGGACCTTCACCAATCATTATATCTAACTGAAAATCTTCCAAAGCCGGGTACAAAACCTCTTCAATAATAGGTGACATACGATGTATTTCATCTATAAATAACACATCGTGCGCTTCAAGATTGGTTAATAGCGCGGCTAGATCACCAGGTTTCTCAAGAACAGGACCCGATGTTTGCCTGAGATTTACACCCATTTCACGAGAAATTATATGTGCGAGCGTTGTTTTACCAAGCCCGGGAGGTCCAAACAGAAGGACATGATCCAACGTTTCATTGCGATTTCTTGAAGCCTGGATAAAAATATCTAATTGCTCCTTGATCTTTTCCTGTCCAATATAATCAGACAATGACTTGGGCCGTAATGCACGTTCAAGTGCATCCTCTGCTGGCTCAAATTTCTTAGGAGTACTTATCCTCGGTTCTGTTATCAAATTATCAGTTTTAATCATTTATTCAAAAATTTAAAGATTATTAATAATAATAATATTATACATCATATTAACATATTTAACACTTTAAATAAAAAAAGCCGGGAAAAACCCGGCTTTCAATAAAGAACTACTATTATACATGTGCCTTGATGTAATCAATAGCTTTTTGTACAGTTGTAATTTTTTCAGCTTCTTCATCTGGAATTTCACAGCCAAACTCTTCTTCCAAAGCCATAACTAACTCTACAGTATCTAGTGAATCAGCACCTAAATCTTCAATAAAAGAAGCATCATCTTTAATTGTTGCTTCATCTATTCCTAGCTTGTCTGCAACAACCTTCTTAACTTTAGCTTCAATATTTTCCATGTTTTGACCTTTCAAAAAAATGCTAATTTGGCTGCATCAATATAAACTTAATAAAATTTTACCTAAATGCAATTACTATAAGTCAGTATAATAATAGATAAAAACTTATTTCGTCAACTAAAATTATCATTATTTTATTACACGCTACAAAATGAATAAATCCTGGAGGTAGTTATAGGTTAAAATAATTCCCTAGAAAATTTATTTTAGCTTAATTTATGCGCAAAAGTACGTTTAATCTTAACGACCACTTGCTAGAGAAGAAAGTACCTATGACTGATAATTTAGAAATATGTTATTTAGACGAAGTAATTATTGAAGGCCAAACTGCAGATGGCAAAAAATTTAGGCCAAGTGACTGGGTTGATAGACTATGTGGAATGCTTGCTCAATTTGAGCGACATAAAGTATCATACTCTCCATATTTAAGACCAATGATGTTTAAAGACATGCAATGCGTGGCAATCAAACGCGAACTTGAAGACAAAAGTCCATCCGCATTTAGTTTTTTAATGCAATTTGCCAATGACAATAAACTAGTTGTTACTGACTGTGCAAGCTTTAAAGACAAGGCAAAAGCCAGCTAATGAAAATCATGGTACTAAACGGTCCGAATTTGAATATGCTAGGAACTCGTGAACCTGGAATTTATGGTGTTGCAACTTTGCAACAAATCGAATCAGACTTAAAAGATACTATTAATGATAATAAATACGAACTTGAATTTTACCAAAGTAACCACGAAGGTAATATTATTGATAAAATTCAAGGTGCATTAGACAATGAAGTTAAATTTATAATAATCAATCCGGCAGCATATACCCACACCAGTGTTGCAATCAGGGACGCACTTCTGGCTACCAAAATACCATTTATTGAAGTGCATCTGTCAAATGTGCATGCCAGAGAACCATTCCGGCACCACTCATACTTATCAGATGTAGCAACTGGTGTAATTTGTGGATTAGGAGCTTATGGCTATATAGCAGCCATGACTTATGCAATAAAATACTTACAACAACAGGAAGGAAGATAATAATGGATATCAAAAAAATTAAAGCAATTGTTGATATGATCAAGGAATCAGGAATTGCCGAACTTGAAATAACCGAAGGTGAGGATAAATTACGTGTATCATGCGTAAGTAGTGTTGTTGCACCTGTGCAACAACATGCAGTAGCACCAGTAGTACATCAGGTTTCTATCCCGGCGCCACAGCCATCAGGTACAACTTCCGCTGCCACAGTAGAAGAAAATAAGCCGAAACAAATTGAAGGTGAGACAATTAATTCACCTATGGTTGGAACTTTCTATCGCGCCTCTTCACCTAATTCAAACCCATTCATTCAAGTTGGGCAGGAAGTTAAGGTTGGACAAGTGTTATGTATTATTGAAGCAATGAAGCTTATGAATCAGATTGAAGCTGACAAAGCTGGTACAATCAAGGAAATTTTGGCTGAAGATGGCAAGCCAGTTGAATATGGTCAACCTTTATTTGTAATTGCCTAATTAATTTGTCCAAATAAGGGAACTAAAAATGTTTGAAAAAGTTCTGATAGCAAATCGTGGTGAAATAGCTTTACGTGTCCAACGTGCATGTAGGGAACTTGGCATAAAGTCAGTCGTAATCTATTCTGAAGCTGACCGCGATGCAAAATATGTTAGGCTGGCAGACGAGGCAGTTTGTGTCGGTCCTGCTCGCTCAGCACAAAGCTATTTAAATATCCCCTCAATAATAGCCGCATGTGAAATTACTAATGCTCAGGCAGTACATCCGGGTTTTGGTTTTTTGTCTGAAAATGCAGAGTTTGCGCGTAGAGTTGAAGAAAGTGGCTTTGTTTTCATTGGACCTAGAGCCGATGCGATTGCAACCATGGGCGATAAGGTAAAAGCCAAAGAAGCAATGATTAAAGCTGGTGTTCCTGTAGTACCGGGCTCTGAAGGTGAATTACCCAATGATGACAAAGAAGTTATCAAAATTGCGAAAAAAGTTGGTTATCCAGTGATTATTAAAGCCGTTGCTGGTGGTGGCGGACGAGGAATGCGCGTTGTTCACGAAGAAAGCGAACTAATTAATGCATTACAAATCACACGTAGTGAAGCCGAAGCTGGTTTTGGTAATCCAGCAGTATATATGGAACGTTATCTAACCAAGCCACGTCATATAGAAATCCAAGTACTGGCTGATGAATATGGTAACGTTATCTATCTGGGTGAACGTGATTGTTCAATGCAACGCCGACATCAGAAAGTTATCGAAGAAGCTCCAGCTCCGGGCATAACTGCTGCTGAACGCAAAAAAATAGGAGAAGCCTGTGCTGCTGCTTGCAAATTAATTAAATATCGCGGTGCTGGTACATTTGAGTTCTTATATGAAAACGGAGAATTTTTCTTCATTGAAATGAATACCCGCGTTCAGGTTGAACACACAATTACCGAAATGATTACTGGCATTGACATCGTTAAAGAACAATTATATATTGCTAGTGGTGAGAAACTTCGCTATAAACAAGAAGATGTTGTTCTAAATGGTCATGCCATTCAATGTAGGGTAAATGCAGAAGATCCATTTACTTTTGTGCCATCACCTGGCAAAATTGAAATGTGTCATTTTGGTGGTGGTAACGGCGTCCGAGTTGATTCGCATGTTTATGATGGTTATACTGTACCACCGTACTATGATTCAATGATAGCAAAACTGATTGTTCATTCTGAAAATCGTCTCCATGCAATTAATAAAATGCAGGGATTATTGAAAGAAACCAATTTCCAAGGGATAAAAACCAATATTCCGCTACATCAGGAAATGCTGTCTGAACGTGGTTTTGTTGAAGGCGGACAATCAATCCATTATCTAGAAAACTACTTAAAACAGCGTAAAGGCTAATCTAGCCAGATACATAACTAATTAAGCACGGATTCATCCGTGCTTTTAACTTTATAAAAGAATAACCCCCAATAATGAGTTTTAAACAATTAAAAATCAAGGTTGATTCAGAAAAGGCTGATTTATTAGGCGATGCATTTTTTGATGAAAATGCCCTATCAGTAAGTGTTGAAGATCAATTTGAAGGTACTGAATTTGAAGAGCCTATCTTTAATGAGCCTGGTATGGATGTTGACAAACTATGGCAACACAGTTTATTAGTTATTTTATTAGCAGAAGATTCTGATATTGAGGACATTGTCAAGAGTGTGCAGAATAAGACTAAGCTTAACTTTGATTATGAAATTGAAAATATAGATGATCAGGATTGGGTCAGATTAACCCAAAGTCAATTTGAACCAATCAAAATTACTGATAAGTTATTTATCGTTCCATCTTGGCATGAACTTCCTGTTGCCAATGCGACTGGAATAATTCTTGATCCTGGACTGGCATTTGGTACTGGCTCCCACCCTACTACATTTATGTGTCTTGAATGGCTAGCAGAAAATGTATCCAATACCGATAATATCCTTGATTATGGTTGCGGATCTGGTATTCTAGCGATTACCGCAGCAAAATTGGGGGCAAAATCAGTAACTGGCGTTGATATTGATAAACAAGCGATAGAATCAAGCCTTTATAATGCAGAAGTAAATCAGACTCAAGTAAACTTTTTTCTGCCAGATAAATTTAAACCCACAACATATGATATCGTCATTGCCAATATACTATCTAATCCACTTCGAATGCTAGCAACTGCTCTTGCAGGATATGTGCACCAAGGCGGTAAAATAGTTTTATCTGGAATTCTTGATAGTCAAATTGAAGAAATGAGTAGTATATATCAACAATGGTTTGAAATGCAGGTTCATAAAATTATGGATGGCTGGGTTTGCCTAGAGGGAATTAAACGCTAATGCAGCGTAAAAAAGCATTCGTAACTGCTGAAGAATATCTTAACCAAAGTAGCGATCTTGGTAATATCCGCGCAGTAACCCGTGAATTACAGCAAATAAATAAGGCATTGGATAATTACTCTACTGATTTTCTCAATTTCTGTCATGCTGGCGCAATAGATTATCCAAATGACACATTGGTTTTATATTGTAGAAATAATGCCAGCTTTCACCAAATAAATCAGCAAATCCCATACATCCGAACGTATCTTGAGAATAAAGGAATAAATTTTCATAAAATTCTGGTTAAAGTAAGACCATCAGCCTATCAGCCTATCACTAACAGGAGAAAAGCTAAAAAAGAATTAACTGATAAACAAAAAGAAATGTTAGCCAAATTTGCCACTGCAATAAATCGACCGGACTTGCTAAAAGATGAACACAATGACAAAGAAGGATCTGAAGAAGAATGGGAAATAAAACTTTAAGCCTCACTTTGCATAAAAACACAATTTGCATCTTTTAGCAACAGATATTCTCACCCATAAAATTATAACATACTAAAAAAGTAGCAATCTGTAATAAGCGAACATTTATCATTAGGCAGATATGCTATAATTTTAAATTCTAATTTTTATCGAGTATCACTGATGGTTAAACAGCAAGGACATCCAAAAGGTCTAATCTTCCTGTTTCTTACAGAAATGTGGGAACGTTTTAGTTTTTACGGTATCTCAGGAATCCTTGTTCTTTATCTAACCAAAGCATTGAATGTTAGCGCCGCCGATGCCAGTCTTATTTCTGGCGCATATATGGCTTTTACTTTCCTAGCACCAATACTTGGTGGTTGGGTAGCCGATAAGCTAATTGGCTATACTTGGTCAGTTATAATTGGTGGTATCATTATTTTTGCTGGAAATATTATTCTAGCTCTACCAACTGGTATCGAAGGAGTCTATCTTGGACTTGCGACCGTAGCTATTGGTACAGGTTTTCTAAAATCAACCGTATCTGTACTGGTTGGTCAGCTCTATACTAAAAATGATAACCGACGTGATAGCGCCTATACAATATTTTATATGGGAATAAATCTTGGTTCAATTCTTGCTGGGTTGATTATTTCCTATGTTGCAGAAATGATAAATTGGCATTATGCATTTGTGTTAATCGCAATTGGTATGGGTTTTGGATTAGCTATTTTCATAACGGGCTATAAAAAAGGTGTTTATTCCGAAACTTCAAACATAGTCAATCAGGCAAATCTAAAACGAAAAATTCTTCTTTTCAATGGTGCAATCTGGCTCATTATTGGCACTATCTTTTGCATAACACTGATTTTTATATTATTAAGTTCTCCGGGTAATACCAAGATTGTTATTACCGCTATAAGCATTGGCATGCTTTTATATATTGCACTTCTAGCTTTTCGTTGTGATACAAAAGAGGAACGTAATCAGGTATTGTCAATCCTTATTTTCATAATTACTGCGGTATTTTTCTGGTCATTGTATAAGCAGATGTTTAATTCCATGGCATTATTTATTGATAAAGATATCGATAGAAGCTTTATGGGTAAAGTAATTCCAACCGGGATGTTTGTACTGGTTCCCAATTCAATCTTCATTATTCTTCTAGCTTCAGTATTTGCAAAAATCTGGATGGTTCTTGAAAATAAAGGAAAAAACCCATCTAGCCCGACAAAATTTTTAATTGGCTTATTATTTACTCTAGCTTCATTTTCGGTATTAAGTTTTGGCGCATATGTAGCACAATCATCAGGACAGGCAAGCTCTATGTTCTGGCCAATTTTTGGTATTTTTCTGCTTACCTGCGCCGAATTATGTATTTCCCCTGTTGGGCTCTCAATAGTTAGTAAAATGGCACCAGAAAAATTTGCAGCATTCCTGATGGGTTCATGGTTTCTGGCTAGCTCAATTGGCTCGTATGTTTCGGGTTTACTATCAAGTCTAGTTACATTACCCAAAGGTGAAATTACCGTAGCAATTAGTTCCGAAGCATATTTTAATCTTTTCTCCAAATGCTCTATTGGTATGGCAATAATGATTACAGTTTATACTATATTTTTGCCACTAATTAAAAAACTAACAGGTGATAAATTACCCCATCAAATAAAAGAAGATATTGAACACTAAATCTAAATACAGTTATTACTCTTCAAGGGAAATCAACACAGAAATAACCTGAGCGCCAAGAAGAAAAATAATAGAAATAATGTATAGCCACAAGAGAAAAATTGGAATAGCTGCCAATGAACCGTAAAGTACATTTTGGGCATTACTGAAACTTCGGATATAAACCGCAAAACCAAATTTAGCAAACTCGAAAAGTATTGCTGATGTAAGTCCGGCAATAAAAGCCAATCGAAATGGTATTGGGGTGTGTGGGACAAACTTATAAATAAGGCTAAAGGCAAGAAAAGAGCTTAGGTATTGCAAGAAGCTAATAATAAAAGAAAACCTAGTAAAAGAATAAAGTGGTAAATAATGAGTTAATACCTCGTGTGCACCAAATAAAATAATACCACTTAAAATTAGACCAGCAAAAACCGCCAAAATTAGTATCAGTTTCAAACCAATATTCAAATCACTTTCATTGAACCCCAACAACTGATCCATACAGTAGCGTAAGGTATTTATCATTAATAATGAAGTAATAAAAAGAACTGCAAGACTGATAATTGATAAATCTAACGAATGTGCCTGAAAGTTCTGCATATAACGGGCAACCTGCTTACCAATGACAGGCAAATAGTTCGTAAAAACTTGATTTTCATATTGAGTATATATTTTGGCTGGAATAAATAGAGTAATAATACTTGCAACCGAGATGAAAAATGGTGCAAAAGACATCAAGAAGGTATAAGCTAAGGAGCTAGCTTTTTGCAAGCCATCTTTCTGATAAAATCCGTAGAAAATCTCAATTAAAATGTAAATTATTTTTTTTTGCTTTGTCATTCTCGCTTTATCGCACCACTTTATATAAAATTGATTGTTATGAGGAAAATTTTAACTGAATCCGCTCTGACATTATCGAAGATATTTTTCCCCAATCCTGATCAGTAACTGCAAATACCAATGAGTCACGCACTCTGCCAGATTGGGTGATTGCATGTCGCCTCAATGTTCCCTCATGAATAAATCCTAGCTTTAGCATGGCTTGCTTTGATTTTTCATTAAGCGCATCGGTTTTCCATTGGATACGATTAAAGCCAAGCTTATTTATCAGATAGTCAATAAGTAAGTATTTATTTAATGGATTAAAGCCACTACCCTGATATTCTTTGGCAAGCCAGCTTGAGCCCATCTCTAGTCTTTTATGTCTGAAGCTTATTTCATATAAAGAACTAGTACCAATGATTCTTTCTGTTTTATTATCGACAATCACCAGCAATGCAAGATTTTTCTTTGCTACTTCGACAAGCTTTTCAGCGATAAAATCATCACAGCTTGCGTATTGAGTAAAAAACCAAGTGAAAAATTCTGGATTAAATATCGCCCTCAAACCATCAAGGTCACTATCACGATAATTACGGATTGTGACTAATTCATGCTGAATATGAATATTCTGTAAGTTTTCAAAAGTAATCATTTAAAATCCTGAGAAAATGTAACTCGGTTAACTCGATACTGGTTCCAAATTCCTTAATACCAGTTTTAATGAAATATAACCAACCAGTGATGAGAAGGCATACATAAAAACAACTGCAATCGCAGCACCATTGATCGAATAGTATTTAACCATCAAATATGTCACAACAATATTAATTAGCAATATAAAGCCCGTCAGGTAAAAGCTAAGTCGAGCTTTGCCCATCGCCGCAAGGATATTACCATTAATCGTCCGAAATGATGCAATTATCCAGTAACCAAAGCTAATAATCTGGAATGGCAAAATACTATCCTGATAGCTCTTACCAAAAATTAGCAAAATTAATTGCTTGGCAAGCAAAATAAGAAAAAGGCTAGTAAAAGCACTAAAGGCAAACATTCTTAAAAAGATGTAGCGCGATAACTGTCTTATCTTGGCTGCATCATGCGCATTCTTGGCAAATTCAGGATAAAAATAATTTACCGCAATATTTGGGATAAAGTTAATTGCAAACGGAATTATCGTTGCTACCCGATAACTCGCAATTAGCTGTGGTTCCTTAACTATATAACTGATAATTATTATATCCAAAACAAATAACAGCCCAGAAAAAGCATTGGCAAGCGTAGTAAAAAAAGAGTAGCTGATAAATTGTTTTTTATTAATCAAGCCATTATCTTTTTTACTAAGGCTAAAAATCGCAGGGAGCTTAAATTTCCAACTTGAGAAGATCAGCATAACAACATAGGCAGCATAAGTAAAATAAATCAACCCGTAGAGATGAAATAGCATAATCCCAATTATATTTGCCAATAGAAGCAGACTATTATTGATAATAAGAAAGTAACCCTGTATTCGATTTTGTCCACTGGCACGCAAATATGCCTGAAAAATATCGATATATAATCTACCAACCGGAAATAACGCCATTGTCAATAAAACGGGTTTAGCTGCCGGAATTGGCAAAGGAAAGATTAATGCGTAGCCAATGATAACAATAGCAATTAGCAGATTAAACAAGATTCCAATTTTAAATGCAAACTGAAGAAATCTAATCCGTTCGTCATTATTTTTTGCCCTACTTACATATTGAAGCACCCCACTCGCTGCACCAAAGCCATTTAACAAAAGAAATAGTGAGATAATATTAAATGCAAAGGTATAGACACCAAAATCATGTTTTCCTAGTAAGCGAACGTAGATAACTGAACCGCAAAAAGTAATCAGATAGGAAAAGATATTGGCAAAAAGTGTAAAGAAAAATTCACTTTTTAATTTATTAATAATTTTTGGTAAAAACATTTCAAGGATTCAGAAAGTTAAATAAATTCACTGATATAATTCAATAAATTTATTAATATTAGATGCTAACGTAGCCTTATTTTCAATTAGCCTATAATTAAAATCATATAAATGCTGATAAGTGACTGAGTTTTCTATCAACTTAACTGCCTTAATAATTTCAAATTGTAACTCATTTATATTAACTGAGATAAAGCCATTATAATCATTAATTACCCATTCAAGATTAGCTGGCAAATTTGATAAAACCGGAACACAGCCATAAGCCATTGCTTCAAGAAGGCTTGATGCAGTGCCATCACTTTCTGGAACGGAAACAAATATTTTAGCTATTTTATAGTATTCTACCAGCTCCTTATACGGAATCATACCAGTAAATAATACTTTACCTTCTATACCCAGTTTTTTGGCTAGCTTAACTAAATTATCTGTTTCTTCGCCGCCTGCTGCTACTATTAGTTGATAATCAGCATCTATTAATTCATTATTTATCAATACCGCAAAGGCACTAATAATTTTATCAATTCGGTATAAGGGTTTATGTAGCCGATTGGACAGGATTACTTTCTTTTTATTGCTAACATCCTGCTTTAGGGGTAAATCCTGAATACCAAAGTTAATCGTATGAATCGGCTTGGTAACCCCGTTTAGTAGTTGATTGATTACCCCCGACATGTATAATGAATCAGAAGTAATAATATCAGCATTTAGCAAGCTATACCTGACTATTCGCGCAAGAATCCGGCTTTCTTTGGGTAACAGAAGAACATCAGATCCCCACGCGGTTAGTATTGTTTTTGGTTTGAATTTCAAACTCCTGATGGCACGTAAGCTATGCCAAGCATAACTATTTGCTTGATGGATATGGACAATCTCCGGCTTTTCAATATTCAATATCTCAGCAATCTGTTTCTTAGCCTTAATATTACTTAGGGCAAAATTGACTTGGTATTGTTTTAAATCAGCAAATTCTGGCATTTGCAAATTGGTAATAATCGCAATCTTATAATTACTATTATCCAGCACTCCCTGAATAAACCGTTTACAGTGGATTGAATTGGAACCAATTATTACGAGCTTGCTAGTCATTTGACCATTCCGAATAATACCCCACTAATTCAGGATATTCGTTGAGTAGTTTGCTATCTTTTTCCCGGGTATCGCCGACAACCTGTGCTGGATTCCCGGCAATTATTGCAAAATCAGGAAACTCACCTTTTACTAAAGTATAAGCAGTAACCAATGAACCCTTACCAATTTTGCTTCCCGGCATTATGACTGAGTGTGCCCCGATGAAGCTATATTTGCCGATTATTACCTCGCCAGTAATATATCCTTTATGACGACCATTATGCTCAATATAATGCTTACCATAAAGCCGAACCGACTGATGAGATGAGTGCGTAAGAATACTGATGAAGTTAGAAATCTGACATCCTTCACCAATTGTAATGCGATTACTAGCATCAAGAATATTATAATGACCAATAAAAACATTATCAGCAAGATTAAGATTCTCTGGGTTTACAATATCCACTGTATTACTAATCCGGGTTTTTGCCAGATAAGTACCATCAAAAGAAGTATAGCCAAGCACCATTCTTGGCTTGGCTATATATTTGTTTAACAAATTTAGTAGTTGCCAGACAAATTTCTTCATTATCGTGACCTAAATCATATCTGGAGTGATAACAACCTTGTCAGATTTAAGTTCTGGTAAATCATACATTTTTTCCAAAAGTAGATTTTCCATGATTGAACGTAAGCCACGCGCACCAGTCTTGCGCGCCAAAGCTTTTTTGGCAACAGCTTTGATTGCACCATCAGCAAACTCAAGATTTACGTTGTGTAAATTAAAGATTTTCTGATATTGTTTAACTAAGGCATTTTTTGGTTGAGTCAAAATCTCTATCAAAGCATCTTCATCCAGTTCTTGCAAAATTGCATGAACAGGCAAGCGTCCGATAAACTCCGGAATCAGACCAAAACGCACCAGATCCGATGGTTCAGTATCTTTCAAAAACTGATTTTTACTAATAACATCTGATTTGCTATTTACCTGCGCTCCAAAGCCAATTCCTGATTTTTCGGTACGCATCTGGATAATTTTTTCAAGACCATCAAACGCACCACCACAGATAAATAATATCTCACTGGTATCAAGCTGAATCATTTCCTTACCGGGATGCTTACGTCCGCCTTGTGGTGGAACATTTGCAACAGTTCCTTCAACTAGTTTTAATAATGCCTGCTGCACACCTTCACCAGATACATCACGAGTAATTGATGGATTTTCACTTTTTCGTGCAATTTTGTCAATTTCATCAATGTAAACAATCCCATGACGAGCTTTTTCAACATCATAATCACAGTTTTGTAGCAATCTAGTCAAGACATTTTCAACATCATCACCAACATAACCTGCCTCGGTAAGTGTAGTAGCATCGGCTATCGCAAAAGGCACATCAAGAAACCTTGCTAGTGTCTGAGCTAAAAGCGTTTTACCCGACCCTGTTGGTCCAATTAATAAAATATTACTCTTAGCTAGTTCAATATCATCTTCGCTTTGTTTATTAGA
>JBDHRI010000061.1:0-10537 GCA_039807465.1 Burkholderiales bacterium
CACGTTCCGCTCCACGAGCATAATTATGGAACTGCTTGATAATGATATTGTCAATTTTATGCTCAATTACACTCTTTGCAATATCTTTAATCATAAATTTACGATCACCAGAGAAACC
Source organism: Burkholderiales bacterium (assembly GCA_039807465.1). Taxonomy (GTDB): domain Bacteria; phylum Pseudomonadota; class Gammaproteobacteria; order Burkholderiales; family UBA11063; genus Aquella. The sequence continues at coordinate 119 of JBDHRI010000061.1, forward strand.
AAGTAATGCTGTCAGTTTTGTTTCAGGACCAGCAATCTGTCTGGCAAACTTGAAAATAGTTGCCACAGCAGCATGATTATGACCATAATCAACAATAAAACGGCTTTTATTAATTTCAAAGAAATTAAATCGCCCTTGATTATTTTCATCATTAACAAAGGCTACCAAACCATCGTGGATCTCCTGATAGGTACGCCCAAGCTCAAGGCTTAAACAAATCGCAACCAACACATTTTCAATATTGTGCTTTGCTAAACCTTTATAGGTTAAATCCACATCATTGATATTGGCAATAAAATGTTTTTGTCCATCACGATGCACATAAAAAGCATCATTATCAACATAACAAGCATAATCACCATCTTTTAGATAAGACAAGATCTCCGCCTCTGGCAGTTTTTGACTAACATAAGCTTTAAGATTATCTATCTTCAGCATAAATTGATGGGTCAGAGAGTCATCCAAATTAATAATACTATGTCCACCTGGTTTCACACCATCATGAACTAGAAACTTGGCTTCAGCAAGATCTTCAACCGTATCAATACCATTTACACCAAGGTGATCAGCGCCGACATTCATTACCGCAGCACCATTAACACTTGAAGTAACAATTCCTCGCTTAATAAGACCACCACGAGCAACTTCAAGTACGGCAACTTCCACTCTTGGATCGGTAAGCACTGTCTGATTACCTCGCGGACCGGAAAGATCACCTTCGCTGACAATCTGTCCATCTACCATCACCCAGTCAGTTGAGCAGTAACCAACAACTTTACCGGCATGCTTATTTATAAAGCTTGTTAACCGTACGGTAGTAGTCTTACCATTAGTACCAGTAACCATTACACTTGGTACTTCATAGATTTTATCCCACGGTACATCACCAAACCCAATATCATCAAGCTTAGCTATAAAAGCACCCTTACCACTGCCAATACTAATAGTTCCCTCGTCAATAAAGACATTCAAAGAACGCGCTCTTGCCTCTTGATAAATATTGCGAACAGTAATGTAACGTTCGCGCGATAATACATACTCAAGATAACTAACTTCTTCATTAAAGTCGGGTACTTCAAGACCATCAAATACGGCTGTTACCATATCTAGGGTTATACCCAGTATTTTACATCCGGCATAGGTATAGTCGTATTCAGTAGGGATTGCAAAAATGAATCCCTTACTATACACACGCTTATAGATTGGCACATCATCCCAACCCAAAGCATCAAGAACTTTACGCAACTCAGTTTCATATGCAGCAACAAATGCAGCCTTCTGCTCATCACGGGTGACGATCTCCATGATCGCCCCCACATCTTTGAAGAATACATTTGCACCAGCCAGCACCCGAATTGCTTGTGCATCTTTTTGAAACATGCTAATTTCCTTAGTCGTTAAGCTCTTCTTCAACTTCAATTATTACACCACGACTATCAGAACGAATCGTTGCATTACTAATAGCATCAGATACCAGATCAAGTTCTACTTTATCTAATAAATGATCTTCGGCACGCATTTCAACTTCTTTTACTCGGGTATTACTTTCAGATTTAAATGAAGTAATTTGTTTCCAGCAGCGATTCACCTTATCGGCAAACACTACAACAAAATCACCTTCACGAGCATTGCTTAAAGCTGTATTTACCGCTTCAGTTTCATCGTGAATAATCTGGATATTTTCAGACTTAGCACCATACTTCACTAGTAACTCTTTGATTAGAGCAGGAATCTCACCATCTTTACGACCACGACGATTATCATCCTGTTTAAGAACATAATGTGTAAAATGAGCAGGTAATAATTTAACACTTTCCTCAATTAACTCATTAGTACGATCACCAGGGAAGGTAATTACTGCAACTTTTTTGCCAGGTACATTCATCTGATCAACAAATTTACAGATCATGTTAATTGCTGCTGGGTTATGACCATAATCCAATAATACTTTGAACGGATGCTCATCATAGAAATTCATCCGACCTGGAGTCTGATGATAACTATTAACAAAGGTACGCATACCATTACGCAAATCATCAAGGCTCATGCCCATACTATATGAAATTGCAATAGCAAACATTGCATTTTGTACGTTATGAATAGCTTTACCTTCAAGCGTAGCAGGAATCAAATGTGTCCACAACACTGGAACATGTACACCATTATCAAAAATGGTAATCATGTCACCATTAACACCCTTTTCAATAATAACCGCTTTACCACCAAGACGAATATGTTCACGCACCAATTGATGCTGAGGATTCATTGTTACGTAGAAAATATGCTCAGCCTCAGTCGAAGCAGCCATTTTCAAACATTCAATATCATCAGCATTTAATACAGCTGTTTTGCGAGCCGCATCAGTTACAATGCGTTTAACTTTTGCTAATTCAGCAAGGCTATTACCAGCTTTGATATCAATATGATCTGCAGATACATTCAAACATGCACCAACATCGCAGAACTCATAACCAAGACCACTACGAATCAAACCACCACGAGCTGTTTCAAGCACCGCAATTTCAGTATTTGGATCTTGTAATACCATTTGTGCTGATACTGGGCCTGTTGTATCACCTTTAACGGTTAATTTACCATTAATGTAAATACCATCAGTTGTAGTCAAACCAACTACTTTACCAGCCTGTTTCCATAAATGTGCAACCATACGAGAAGTCGTAGTTTTACCATTAGTACCAGTAATAGCAACTGTAGGAATACGTGCTTTTTCTGGCTCAGGGAATAACATTTCCATAACTGCACCAGCAACATCACGCGGTTTACCTTCAGTTGGAGCAACATGCATACGGAAACCTGGAGCTGCATTTACTTCACAAATACCGCCACCGATTTCATGGTATGACTTACTGATATCGGTAATCAAGAAATCAACCCCACCAACATCAAGACCAATTGCACGAACAGCACGCTCAGCCATTTCTTTATTATCTGGATGTACCTGATCTGTCAAATCAATTGCAGTACCACCTGTTGACAAGTTAGCTGTCGCACGTAAATAACATACTTCGCCATCTGCCAATACTGTTTCTGCGGTATAACCTTTTTTATCTAGCATCTGGATTGCCTGATAGTCAAGGAATAATTTAGTCAGAACTTTTTCATGTCCAACTCCACGACGTGGATCTTGATTAACTATTTCTACCAGTTCAGCAATAGTTTTTTTACCATCGCCAACTACATGCCCAGGTACGCGTTTAGCAACCGCAACCAGTTTACCATCAACCACCAACATACGGTGATCTTCACCTTGAATAAATGACTCGACAATTACTTGACGCGATACTTCAGCCGCAACAGTAAATGCTTCAACAATCTGCTCATCAGTGGTAAGATTAATTGAAATTGCACGACCATGATTACCATCCAACGGCTTAACCACTACCGGAAAACCAATTGCGTTAGCAGCACGAACAGCTTCACGCGCTGAAGTAACAATTTTCTGACGAGGCACAGGTAAACCAAGGCTATCCAATAGATTAGCACAAGCACCTTTATTACAAGCCAACTCTAATGCAATATGACGGGTTTCGCTGGTAATTGTTGCCTGAATACGTTTTTGATATTTACCATAACCAAGTTGTACTAAAGAAGCCTCATTTAAGCGCAAGTAAGGAATATTACGTTCAACTGCCGCGTCAATAATTGACTGGGTACTTGGACCAAAATTCATTTTTTGTGCAAAACGGATAAAACGTACTTTTTCCGCTTCAAAATCAAAGTCTTCTGCAACTTTATGTTCAACCTGTGCTTTAACTTCTTCAGGCATAATTGAAATCAATAAGTCACGGGCAAGTTCACAAGCACGAATACCAACATCTTCTTGTTTATATTCAAAAACCAGATTATATTCACCATCCTTACCGGTGGTACGTGTACGACCAAAGCTAACTGGGGTGCCTGCTAGAGTTTGAATCTCAAGAGTTACATGTTCCCAGATATGACCAATCCAAGTACCTTCATCTTCTCTAAGTCTCCGAATAAAACCACCCTCTTCACCGTGTGAACAGTGATGTTCCTGCAATGAAGGAACTGCAGCAATCAGCTTCTCAATAAAACTTTGTCCTAGCTTGACAGACGGATATTTTTCCAAAACACCTATATCAACCACATGACGAATTACCGGAAAATTTGCATAAATATTTGGCCCAACATATACGTTAGTCGCTAGGATTTTCATTTCACATACCCTGTAAAAAAATATTAAAACCAGCTCCTATTTTATAGCAAATCTCGCATTTAGTTGATACATTTTGATACAAAAATAATACTGCAACGCACAATTATGAATAATTTTCTTATTTTTCAAATTTACCAAAGCCAAATCAGTGTATTAACAGCCTAAACCACAATAACCATAGATGTATTTTGCAACAAATAAAATAATTAAATAAAAATAAACCACAAAAATAGCCACAGAATAACCAATAAATAAAACATAAAAACGACACAAGCTATAAAAATCTAAAAAAAAACTTAATTTCGCATGAGAAAAAATACATCTTTTCGGTAAATTTATATGCTAAAAAATAAAAAAATGCCTCACATAAGGAGGCATTTAAAAAAATTATTTATTTACACTAGGTAATTTAATTATTCCTGAATCAACTCTATCTTATAACCATCAGGATCAGCGACAAATGCTATTACTGTAGTGCCATGTTTCATTGGACCAGGCTCACGTGTAACTACTCCACCATTGATTTTTGCAATTTCACAGGCTTTATAAATATCATCGGTGCCTAAAGCAATATGACCAAAACCAGTTCCTAAATCATATGAATCAGTACCCCAATTGTGGGTTAACTCAATGACTGTATTTTCTTGTTCATTTCCATAACCAATAAACGCAAGAGTAAATTTACCTTCTGGATAATCATTCCGACGAAGTAATTTCATGCCAAAAGCTTTAGTATAAAAATCAATACTCTTATCCAGATTACCAACCCGCAGCATCGTATGTAAAATTCTCATTCGTATTCCTTATCTTTTAGAAATTATTTCGTATCATTCTTAACTGTTTAAAATATTCAAAACCATTGGTTATCACTGATTCTGATTTCTTACCAACAACTGTCCATAATCTGGCATCATCGTCACGCAAAAACAGATTATATTTTAACTCATCACTCAGTAGTGTCGGCAGACTATTTTGCTTCTCGAATAATTTGCTGTCGGTCTTATTTATAAATTCTGCATAGTAATCCTGATTTTCATTGTCTAATTCAAGGGTAAAGCGCAGGTTATTTAGTGTATATTCATGAGCCGGGTAACAAAGTACATTATTATTAAGTTTTTTTAATTTAGCCAAAGAATCATACATCAACTGATAATCATTAGTAAAAACCCGTCCACAACCTAGTGCAAATAAGGTATCACCACAAAAAAGATGCTTCTGATCAAATAAATAACAAACATGTTCATACATATGTCCCGGCGTTAGAATCACCCGGATTAGAGGAAATCCATCAATTTGAATCTCAGTAGTATCAGTGAGCTGATCTGAAAAATTATCCACAACTTGTGGGGAGTATTTATTTACCAGTTCGGCAACTCCACCGATATGATCAATATGCCCATGAGTTAATAAAATACTCGCTAACTGCAATTTATTTTGTTGCAAAAACTCATCTACTGGTTCGGCAAGTGTTGGATCAACAACAATTGCTGATTTTTCATTATGGATAACCCAGATATAATTATCTTGGAGCGCACGTAGTGCTTTTAGTTGATAATTCATATTTTTGCCAATGCCTGTTCAAGATCAGCAAGAATAGTTTCTGAATCCAGTAGTCCTAGAGAAATCCGCACCAGATTCGGCTTTAGCCCTTTTACCTGAATCTTTTCATAATCATCTGCCACATATGGCGCCATAACTAGGTTCTCATAGCCACCCCAGCTAAATCCAAGATGAAATGTTGTCAGTCCATCAATAAATCTTGCCAGAGCTGTATAATCAGAAATATCCAATTCAAAACTAATAAGCCCGGTATAGCCATTCGCCTGCGACCAGTAGATTGCTTTTTCTTCTTCATTATATGCTAAAGGATGATTTACTTTTAATACTCTTGGATGATTTAGTAAAAATTCAACTACTTTAGCCGTTGGTAACTGAAGAGCCTCAAGTCTTGCAGGCATAGTCCGTAACCCACGAATCAGTAAAAACGAATCATGTGGTGAGAGTACAGCCCCGTGTAGTTTAAATGCATAAATATCAATATCATGCATTAGCTTCCGTGAAGTAATAACTGCACCAGCCATTACATCCGCATGCCCACCAATATATTTGGTACAGGAATGAACCACAATATCAACCCCTAATGTTAATGGCTTTTGATAAAGTGGGGTGGCAAAGGTATTGTCTATCACCGAAAGTAGATTATGCTCATGAGCAATTTTAACTAATTTGCGTAAATCAACTACCTGAATATCTAGACTACCCGGTGATTCAACGTAAATCATTTTGGTATTGCTTTTAATCGCAGAAGTTAACTCATCAAGGTTATTCGTCCGAAGATAACTATGTGTAATACCAAAGCGCTCAAGAAACCCAGCGTATATCATCGTTGGAGCATAGATAGTATTAAAAAATACAATATGGTCACCAGTTTTCAGATGCCCAATTATTGCTGCGCTAATTGCCGCCATTCCTGATGCAAATACCCGGCAGGCTTCTCCCTGTTCCAAACGAGCTAGCTTATCTTCTAGTACATTAGTGGTTGGATTATTACCGCGAGTATAAACATACTGCTGGTGCTTATGCAGGTGATAATTCCGATAGTCTTCAAAACATTTAAATGAAAATAAGGAGCTTTGTACAATTGGTGGAGTTATTGCGTTATATGAATTACCATCATCAACTAGACAAATTTCCTTATCTTCTGCTGAGATTGAACTCGCATAGTGAGTAGCCATTTAATCCTCCTCACTTTCCAAATCAAGTTTAGCATGCTTCAAAGCATCTATTTCTGTTTTAGTTAATTTAGGAAAATCAATATCTAGTCCATTGATTGAATCGGCAATAATATCAGCAATTATCGCCCGGGCAATTTTCTTATCATTTGCCGGAACAATCATCCACGGAGCATAAGAATGTCCAGTATTAGAAAGTAAATCTTCATAAGCCTCTACATACTTATCCCAGAATTTACGCTCTTTAAGATCTGCTGGTGAAACTTTCCAGTATTTAGCTTCATTAGTCAGACGATCAAGCAGGCGGTTTTTTTGTTCAGCTTTAGATATATGTAAGAAAAACTTGAGAACAACAATTCCGTTACGCGCCAAATGCTTTTCAAAAGCATTAATATCTTCATAACGCGATTGCCAGAAATCTTTATTAGCATCTGGGCTTAACTCATCAGGGAGTTGCTCCATATATTCAGGGTGAACTTTAACCGCTAGGACATCCTCATAGTGTGAACGATTAAAAATAACAATCTCACCTCGCGCTGGAACAGCCTTTTGATAACGCCATAGGAAATTATGTGAATGTTCTTCACTAGTTGGCACCTTAAATCCCTGTACCCAACACCCCTGGGGGTTAACTCCACTCATAATATGGCGGATAGTTCCATCTTTACCGGAAGTGTCCATTCCCTGCAAAATTATCAGAACGCCATATTTTTTACACGCCCATAGCTTTTCATGCGCAGCAATAAGTTCTTCGCGGCTTTTTTCCAATACCTGAAATGCCAGATCATGTGCCTTCTTTTTTCCAGCTTTTTTAACATCCTCTTCCCGATAATCACTTGGATGTTTAGAGAGCTTTACTTTTTCTGGCTTATTTATAACAATATCTTTAAATTGCTTATTTATTCTTGGTTTGATAACTGACATTTCATTCCCCTTTTATTTATAAATAATAATTCAAATTGGACTAACTAGATCATGATAAACTGGTCATGAAGCTTGGGAACAATTTTCTCAATGCTGTCACTAGCAATAACCATACTCAAATTAATATTACTTGCACTATAAGATAACATTTCAACCCTTAGATTTTCTGCTTCAAGAAGACTAAATACATTTTGCATTAACGAAGGAGTATCCATTATCTTTTCCCCAACTAGCGAGATGCTGCCTAAGCCACTACGATATTCTGCAACAGCAAACTCATTCAACTGTTTTAATGCATCTTCAAGATTTCCAACATTATCGAGTGTAACTGAGACACTAACTTCCGAAGCACTTAACATATTTACCGAAATGTTATTCTCACTCAATATAGCAAAAACTCGTTGTAAAAATCCTTTAGACAAAAACATATCTGGAGAGCTGATATTAATCAACGGAACATCCTTACGCCAAGTAACAGCTTTGACATGATGAGTATTATCAGCATCATGATTAATTAAGGTACCGTGATTATCAAGATTAAAGGTATTTAACACCCGCACCGGAATATCTGCTTTAACTGCGGGCTGGATGGTTCGTGGATGAAGAACTTTTGCGCCAAACATTGCAAGCTCAGCAGCTTCCTGATAGGAAAGCTGGTTGATTAACCGTGCAGTTGTTACTTTTCGTGGATCGGCAGAAAATACCCCATCAACATCGGTCCAAATCTGGATCTCATTAGCGCCAATCGCATAGCCAATTATCGCAGCAGAGTAATCTGACCCACCACGACCAAGAATAGTAGTTTCACCATTAACCGTTGCGCCAATAAAACCAGTAATTACTGGAACTATATCATTTTCAACCAATGGTAGGATATTTTTTCTTGAATGTAAAATTGTCTCGTCTGCGAGGAAGTCAGCACCACCAAAATTATTATTAGTAATAATGCATTTGGTAGCAAGAAGTCTTTCTGCCTGAATTTTATTATTTACCAAATAGCGACTTATCAAATAAGATGACATTTTTTCACCAAAGGCAACAATGCTATCGTGCCTTGCAAGTGGAGAAATAAAATCATGCGCTTGCATAATGTCGTCAAGCTCTTCAAGATAAAAATCGATTTGCGCACTGGCATTTTGATTACAAGGAGAATTCTGACTGAAAATACTATCAATCCACTCTTGGTGTTTTAACCTGATCTGTCCTAAAATATCTTGTATTTCACCCTTGTTACCACTATTACTCAATTTTACCAATAGATCGGTTACACCGCTTAGTGCTGAAACCACAAGAACTGGTTTTTGTTCCAGATTACTTCTAACCTGTTTCGCAATTGCTGCAACGCTTAAAGGATTAGTTACTGACGTCCCGCCAAATTTCATTACTAGCATTCGTATACTCCCACGCATCTTTATCTGAACTCATTATTTTAACGCAACCCCTAACTTTCATGTGGATATTCAGGATGAATATAACAGCACATGCCCAGATATTTTGCAGCGCAAAAAAATTACCTTTAATTAATCAAGATAATATACTGCTATAAATGCAAATTTTTAAAATTATTTAATTTCAGATTTTGATTTGGGCTAAAAAAATAAATCCTCATTATAATCCCGGCTAGTTTCACTTATTGGAGGATTTAATGAAGAAATTGATATGTTTTATTGGTATATTTTTTATTGGACAGGTTTATGCTATAGATAATAATCTAATTAGCGCTGACCCAACAAATAAAATGTTAGAATCAGAACCCATTTTAACTACAGAAGAAATTCGGGCACTTAAAAAACTTGCTGAACAGCAAAAAATTGAATCTTACTCTGGCGATCTGGGAACTGCGCCTAAAGACAAAACTATCAGCTCTACTGGAGCCGCTTTAGAAGAAACGCCTTCTGGTCCACAAGTATTTGCTTTTTTTAGCCAGACATTGGCAAATGGTCTATATTATGAAGGTCGATTATATACAAAGTATAATATGCAAAGCCAGAACCCGGCATTTCCCGATGTACCAGCATCTTCAGAAAATAACCCAGAGGGTTACAAAGCGGTATTTAAGCTTGGTTACAACTTTCACATAACTGATGATTATGATATTACTCCATATTTACGCCTAGAGGCAGGCAAAAATATGAGTCTGGTATATGCAGATACTCAGGGAAACTATATTGATTCAACCAACTACGCAATACTGCCCGGTTTCAAGCAAACTTTTAAAATATCGGACAAATTTGCACCATATATTGATATCTATGGTGGGCTATCACAAGTTTCATTAACCGGAAATCTGACTGAAGGACCAACCCCAAACCAAACAATGAATGGTAATGTTCAGCAATACCAGCTTACAACCGAGATGGGCTTTGCCTATAAGATTACTCCGCACCAAGCAATTATACCTTACATGCAATTTGTCTATAATAGCAACAATCCTGATACCATTGCAGCTGAACCATACAGCAAAGGCGGTTTTAATATTAGCCAACTAAGTAGCAGTCAGCAGGTTTATGCAATAAAATATAGTTACTCATGGTAAGACGAGTGATGCGGCATACAAATAGTAGC
>JBDHRI010000062.1:0-10297 GCA_039807465.1 Burkholderiales bacterium
TGCGGGAATAGCTCAGTTGGTAGAGCACAACCTTGCCAAGGTTGGGGTCGCGAGTTCGAGTCTCGTTTCCCGCTCCATAAATTAGAGCCTATATATACTGTGGCGGGATAGCAGAGTGGTTATGCAGCGGCCTGCAAAGCCGTGGACGCCGGTTCGATTCCGACTCCCGCCTCCAATTCAGAATAATGGTGTTAATGCCGCGGTGGCGAAACAGGTAGACGCAAGGGACTTAAAATCCCTCGGGATATACAACTCCCGTGCCGGTTCGATTCCGGCCCGCGGCACCATTTCCAGTTAGTCAAAAATAAATCCAGCCAAATAGTTAATTTAATTAGTCTATGTTTTATAGAATCGTTTATAATTATTCTCTAGTATTAGCATGAAGATTTATGATTAAATTTAGTTATTTACGCGGCAAGCATAAAGATTATCAACCATCCCGATCCTGTTTGGACAAACTTGTTCGAACTTCTCTCCAGCATGATTTTTCAGTTGTTCAGCTATCAGTTAGTATAGTTGGGTTAGCCGATTCACAGCAACTTAATTTCTCATATCGTAACAAAGATAAACCGACAAACGTGATTTCACTTGAGTATCCGGAAAACCGAGAGCAGTTTAATATGTTAACCGGAGAGTTATTTTTGTGTGATGAAGTTATCATAAATGAAGCACAGGAACAAGGCAAAGAAATTATTAATCACTATTGTCATATGATAGTTCACGGGCTCTTGCATCTTCAGGGATACGATCATATTCTGGATGCAGATGCAGAAGTGATGGAGTCACTTGAAATAAAGATATTAAACCAATTTGGTATCAGAAACCCATACCTTGAAAGATAAATATGAAGTTATTTGATAAAAAAGTCTGGCAAGAGTTCTTTGCTGCACCGATAAATAATCGTAAAGACTTGTTTGAGATAATAAAGAAAGCTGCCAACTCAAATGTGTTTGATAAAGATAGTCTGCCTTTGATAGAGGCTGTTTTACAATTTGGGGATATGCGGGCAAAAGATATTCTACTTCCACGCCATGAAGTAGATATAATTGACTTAAATAATCCAATCGAGGATATTATTCGTTTGATAATCGATACTGGACATTCCCGATTTCCGGTTATTGATGGTGATGTAAATGACATCGTGGGGATTTTCCACAGTAAGGACATTGTTGGTTATATTGCCAATCCTGATGAGTTTGATCTGCGTTCTTTGCTTCGTCAGCCAATGTTTATTCCTGATATGAAACCATTAGATAGTCTTTTGTATGAAATGAGAGTCAAACACAGTCATATGGCGATTGTGGTTGATGAATTTACCAATATTTCCGGGATTGTTACACTTGAAATGATAGTTGAACAGATTGTCGGTGAAATCGATGATGAGCACGATTCAATTGATGGTGAGCACTCTATAGTTGAGCTTTCAAATGGGGTTTTTCGTATTAAAGGTCACTGTGGTTTGGAGCAGTTTAACAATATGTCGGGCTTATTTTGGTCTGATAGTAAAGTTGAAAGTGTAGGGGGATTTGTTGCTAAGAAGCTTGGACGGATTCCACACACTAGTGAAAAGTTGTCGATAGAAGGGTGCCAGGTTGAGATTGTCAATGCTGATAGTCGTAAAATAAATACTTTAGTAATTCATGTGGTCAACTAATTCATGAATGCTAAACGGTCTTTAATCTATCTTGCACTTATCATAACAGGTGCTTTTACAGTGCTGGCTTTTGCACCTGCCAATCATGGTTTATGTCTAATTATTGCTTTACTTGGGTTATTAGCATATATCGAATATTCAATAACCACTAATGAACTCCATTCAAATATGCTTTTTGGGGCATATTGCTTTGGTTTTGGTCTTTTTGTTGCGCAGCTCTACTGGTTTTTTTCGTCCATTTATTATGTAATTGGTGCGCCATTAATTGTAGCGATTCTAGCTATTTTTATCTGTAATGGTTATCTGGCATTATATGTGCTTCTTTCCGTTTGGCTATATAAGCGTTTGCGAACCCCATTTAGTGAATTTAATTACATCATATTGTTTCCATCCGTATGGGTATTGGGCGAGTGGCTCCGTGGCTGGGTTTTTACTGGTTTCTCTTGGTGTGATATTGCATATGCGCAAGTGGATAATTCACTAATGCAGGGATATTTTCCGGTAATTGGGAGTTATGGTGTCTCTTGGCTTACCATGAGTATTATTGGTTTTATATTCATGATTATTCAAAACCGCCATAATTTACTTGCTGGTAATCGACAAAAGATTAATTTAGCCCAGAGAGTTGCAATTATATATTTGGCATTAATTGCGATTACTGGTTATTTTTTACATGGCAAACAATATACCGAAAAATATGGTAAGCCTGTCAAAGTTGCGATGGTACAGGGAAACATTGCCCAGAGCCAAAAATGGAGCAGTAAGGAAATTTTAAATACCTTGGGTATTTATTCCAGTCTTATTGCTAAAGCTAAGGCAGATATTGTTCTTTTGCCAGAAACGGCTTTTGTCGTGTATAGTAATTTTTTGCCCCAGCATTATCTAACGGATATTGTCCATTTTGCCGAATCAAACGGTGCTGAGCTGGTAATTGGTATGCCTAAAGTTATAGATAAAAAGGGTAATTATGTAAATGCGGCTGTAGTTGTAACCGATCCCAAAGAAAAATATTATGCCAAATCGCATCTGGTTCCTTATGGAGAATATACACCTTTTGCCGGAGCATTTAGCTGGTTTTATTCACTGATTCAGTTGCCGATGGTTGGATTTAATAGTGGTGGTCAAAATCAGCCACCATTGGTGATAGCTAATCAGAAGGTTGCGTTTAATATCTGTTATGAAAATGGTTTTGGTAGTGAGTTAATTGATGCTGCAAAACGCTCTACCTTAATGATAAATATCAGCGATATGGTTTGGTATGGAACAACGATTGCTAAAGATCTGCATTTGCAATTGTCCCAAGCAAGGGCAATGGAAAATCAACGCTATTTTATTCAGGAAACTAATACTGGTTTGACTGCAATTATTGATCCCTTTGGTAAGGTAATAGGTAGGTTGCCTGAATTTAAGCGTATGATTATGACTGACTCTGTCAATGGTATGATCGGCACTACTCCATATCAAAAATATGGTAATTACCCGGTAATAATATTGTGTAGTTTAATTATACTTTTGGGATTTATCCTTAATAAATTTTATTTTTCTCAAATTATTGTAACGAAGGGGCTTAAAAATGAAGAAAATACTAATAGCTAGTTTCTGTGTTATGTTTTCATTTAGTTTTGCTAGTGAGGTGGGTCAGGCGGCTGATCAGCAAGCTATGCAGGATTGTCTAAAAACTAAAACTCAGGCGGAGTGCAATCTAGCAAATAAAGCCGCTAAGAAGGCTGCAACAGATGCTAAGAATAAGGAAACAGGTGGACAATAGATCTCTTTCATAACCTGCTTCTTTAATATAACTAGATCAATAAAATAACACCAATGATTAATAGGGAAATTATCCAGATTGGATAATTCCCTACTACTTGGAATGGCGTTGTACCACTATATCCCTGAATTGTGCCAGTTAATGTCCCAGCAACAAACGGGGTAATGCTACTTTCTATTTCGCCTTTTGGGTTGATTATCGCAGTATCGCCAGTATTTCCATCCTGAAGGAAATAGCGTTGAGTCTCTAATGCTCGTCCCTGTGAGAATTGAAGAAAGTCATCCTTCATTCCTGTTTCACCATACCATGATAAATCAGACTGGTTAAGTATAATGGTTGCATCTTTGGTACTAGTAGCAACAAAGTCATTTATGGTGTTTTCATAACAAATATTAAAAGCAAATCTCTGCCCCTTGATTTCGGCTGGCGCTTGTTTATTTGTACCAGCACTATAATTACTTAATTGATCAGTAACCGCACTAACTAGTGGTTCCATAAATGTATCTTTAAGTGGGTTGTATTCACCAAAAGGAACCAGATTATGTTTAATATATACTGGGTTTTCTAAATCGCTTAATTTTAATGTCCCGGTATATTTAGTATTTTGGTTAATATGAATTGAACTGCCAAATAAAATTTCTGCATTATTAATGGCGGCAATAGTTTTCAATTGTTCCAGATACCCTGGAGTTAATGAGTGATAGTTGGTACCAAATACGGTTTCTGGCAATACATAGATGTCAGCATGGCTACTTGTTAGTAATTCACTGGAAACAGTTTCTATTTCATATAATGTTTGCAGCGAGTAGTTCTTACTAGAAAAGATACTTGGCTGGAGTAGGGCAATTGTTAGTGGCGTACCAAAGGGCTTAGTATAGTTAATCTGTCCCAGTATCGTCGAGCCTCCGAGAAAGATAAAAATACCAATTAATAACCGGATTATATTTTTTCTGTTAACCCGAAATAATAAATAAGCAATAGCTCCTGAAAGCGAAAGAATAATCCAAGAAACACTATATACCCCAAGGAAAGGAAACCATCCTCGCAGCAAAGGGTTATTAACTTGTGTGTAACCAAGTGCATACCATGAACGAGGAAAAAACCAACCCCGTACAAGTTCGGTTATTACCCATAATGAAGGCAGTAGTAACAGCAAATTAAACCATTGCCAGCGGGTCTTGTAGCGGCTATAGATTAAAGCAATTATTCCAATGTACAAAGATGTGTAAAAGCAGATTATTGACGTTAAAAGATATGAAAGAAGATATCCGCAGCCAAGCTGTAACCTAAAGTAATAACTAAACCAGTAGCCAATAAATGCAATCACAGCACCTAAATAAAAAGTATAACCATACCAGAAACTTGATTGATTCCCTCGCTTTTCGAGAAAATAACAGAAGATGGTCATGGTAATAAAAATCAGTAGGCTAATGGCATGTGGTGGGAATGCCAGATTGGCAGTCATCCCCAATAGTAGTGTGAATAAATAATATAATAAAGTCTTTAAGAACTTATTTGAATTAAGAACTAATTTTATTTGGTTTATAAAATATGGCATATGGTTTAAGGTTAATTCATGTTATTATAAAAGTTTCCATGCTAGTGTAGTAAATGGAATATGATATTGGTAAGTCAAATCTGGCTACTTCTCTCATATCATGAGCATTTAAAAATAGCAAAAAGCTAAGATGTCTATTTGATCGTATACATTAGCCATGATTATGCCATCATCTTCATCATTTGATGTTGAGTTTTTTTATAAAGACAGGTTCTGATAGATACCACTCTGCTTCATGCTATACGATATTAGACTAACTGTGAGATTATTAAATTCGGTCATCACAATGAAGTCATCTTTGATTTTTACTATATTAACACTACAGCTTGGGTTTAAGACCTCTTTTCCTGACATCATGCCAATCAGATTTCTAATTTTATCGAAGACTCTTAGTAGTGCGCTAATTGCAAATTCCTCATGAATCATTGTGTGGCATTGGGTAAAATAATAAATCAAGCTTGACTATTATTTTAACAGATGTTCACAACCATTTATAATCAATTTTGCTCCAAATGAAAAAGATTCTTCATGATTATAACCTTTATATAGATCAAAGAATCTTTTTATATTTTTAAAGGATGGGTTAATATTTTGTGGCAGGCTTGGGTGTTCACGATTAATTTGTGCTGATTTATATTCAAACTCAACATGTCCAAGTATAAACATCCGGATGATTCTGCCGATATATGCGGAATCTTTAAGGCTAAAGCCATAGCCTTGCATTTTAATCAGATACTTTTCAAAGGTTTCTCTGGATTCATCGGAATTTGATTCATAGGAGGCAAAAAGCTCAAAAAGGAATGGGTTATCCAAGAAAAACTGGCGCATATTTCGCATTAAATGTAATAAATATTCTTGCCAACTATCATCATCAGGATTTAGCGTTCCCATTAAATGATTAGCATTAAATGCATAAGCCTGTAGCATGATAATTAAATCAGCTTTATTTTTTATATGGACATAAAGTGATGGAGCCTTGATGCCAAGTCTGGTTGCCAGATTGCGCATGCTTAATTTACCAAGTCCATCTTCCTTGATTATTTTTAGTGATTCTTTACAAATTAGTTCTTTAGTAATATTTTTTGATGCCACCAGTTACCCCTCTTGATTTGGCAAATAAAAAGCCGATGTAATAGGTTACATCGGCTATAGCAGAATATTAGTTACGAGTATTTTTATGATTATTCATCATATTATATAATTCATCTTTAAGTAATACACGTTCTTTTTTTACTTTTTCTAGTTCAAAGTCGCTCATTACTTCCTGTTCATGATCCACTTTATGAACTAGTGTGTCTAGTTCTTCATATTTTTTTAAAATATGTTGAAAATGGTGATCATTCATTTTTAATTCATGAAATGATTCTTTTAGTTCAGGAAAGCTCTCCGTTAAGTTCTGATTTGGTGTTCTCATCCAATGCGTCCTATTAAAGTTAAACAGATCTTAATTATAACATATTTAATAAGGGTATTATAAGTTTGCCCTATAAATTTTTATATGGCTAATAACTCATCAAGAAAATCATTAATACCCTGATCTCCTGCTGTCGTTTGTTTAAAAACTCCTGCATCTTCAAGTACCTGACAGAATTTATCACCAACTTCATTTTGCAGAATTTGCACAAGGTTTTGATTAGCAAAATTATTATATTTGGCATATAATTCAGTCAACCAGCTTTCATGTTTTAACATTTTTTCGTCATATAGGAGCTCAATTAAAGCAAGGTTTTTATCATTCATTTCAAGGAACCGCGACATCTCATCTAGTTCATAGTCAAGTCTTCCTGGTAGGATTGCTAGCCCCATGGCTTCAATCAGACCAATATTTTCTTTCTTAATGTGGTGCAGATTCTCGTGTGGATGAAAAATTCCATCTGGATGGGAGGAGTTAGTGCGATTATTGCGGAGCATCAAATATAACTGGTAGCTATCCGGGTTGGTTTTTCTGAGTACTGGTGTAATTGCGTTATGCCTTACTCCATTTTCTGAAAAGGCGACTATATCTAGTTCAGGCTTCGAAAAATGATACCAGTGTTTGATCGTTTTTTCACTAAGTTTCAAAAGGTCGCTACGCTTACCATTTAGGCGGAGAGTACTAACTGGCCAGTGGAGATATTCAATCTCAATATTGTCAACCGTGCGGCTAAATTTTACTCCAGATTTCTCAATTGGGAATACATAATTCCCTGCTTGGAAATGGTCATGATTGAGAATCGAGCCTCCAACAATTGGAATATCACTATTTGAACCAATCAGATAATGTGGAATTTGATCAACAAAATCAAATAATGCTTCGATAGTATTTTGGTCGATAAGCATTGGCTTATGGTTTTTATTGATTATAATCGAATGCTCAGGATAATAAGCATATGGTGAGAATTGGAAATACCATTTTTGCTTATTTAGTTCCATCTCCAATATTCTGTGGCTATAGCGGGATGGTTTACTGCTAGTGCCTGAAAACCCTTCATTTTCTATACAGAGTAAGCATTGCGGATAAGCATTGTCTAATTTTGGCTGTGATTTAAGTTTGGCAATTTCTTTGGGGTCTTTTTCTGGTTTTGACAGATTGATGGTTATTTCAAGCTTTCCATACGTGCTTTTGCTTATCCAGCTTTTATTGCGTTTTACTGCTGCTGTTTTTATGTAGTCACTATTGCAGCTAAAATTATAGTACCACTCTAATGCATTTATAATGTTATCAGTGGATTTTATCTGGTTAAATTTATTTTCAATACTACTTGGTGGTGGGAGCATTATATTGATTATCTTGCAGATTTGCTGTTCTTCGGTTTGACCGATTCTATTCTTAACACGTTCCTCCAGTTTATCCAGAATCAGGCTAGCACATTCAGCTGGAGTGATTTTATCTTCGCTGGAATTTATACTATAAGAATTAAGTGGAGTAAGGTTAAATAGGTCGCAATACTGATTGCGTAGGTAAATTCTGTCTCTTGGATTAAATAACGCCAATCTTTGACCACAATCAAGTAGTTTTTCTATCAAACCTAATAATTCATTTTCCATAGTAAATTCCAATTTTAAAACAGTCCAAATTTCCAGATATTATAACTGGCATATGGTTTATCTGGCGTAAAAACTACGCTATCCCGGTAGGGTTCCCAATTAATCGCATCTGGCATTGCCTGAGTTTCAAGGCAGACTCCACTATGCTTCAGATGATTTGCCGTATAAACGACACAAACTGCTTGATCTGTTTCAATTGTAAGAAGCCGTCTGCTTATCGGATCTTTGAGGGTTATTTCTCTGTTATTCAAAATAAAAGGGTGATCAAGCCCATTGGCAATTTTCAACTGAGGGTGTTGTTGGTTAATAATGCTAGCGATAGAGGCGCTATTTTGTAAGTCAAACGGAGTGTTTTTTACTGAGGTGATAATTTTTGATACTATTCCGCTACTATCAACTTCAGCAAAATAATCAGCATCAATCATTAGTTCTTGACGTAGCGGGTTACTTCCTGAAGTTAAATCAAAGTAACTATGGTTGGTAAGATTAATTATAGTAGGGGAGTCGGCTGTAGCACTATATTTGATAGTTAGCTGATAATCCTCTTCAATCAAATACTCTACTATGAAACTAACATTACCCGGAAAACCCGATTCACCATCCTTACTGTGATATGTTAAACGTAAGCCTTTCTCAAGTATCTTTACCTTCCAAAATTGTTTATCGAGCCCACTTGGTCCCCCGTGTAAATTATGTTTGCCATTATTTGCTACTAGCTGATGGGTTTTGCCTGTTAGAGTAAATTCTGCATTAGCAATTCTACCCGCAACACGTCCGGTAATTGCGCCCAAATGCCCCGGATTTTCTGGGTTAAATTTTGGATGTTTTAATACAATGTTTTCTATTTTTCCAAGCTTGTCTGGTATAAAAATTCCGCTAATAATTCCACCATAATTAAGAATATTTACCTGAAATCCATTTTCCATTATAAGTTGATATTCTATTACATCATTATTATTGTGTCTGGCAATTATATTTTGTTTTACTTGCATGGTTTATTCCAGGGGTATTTCTCTGGCACCAGCATCTGGATTTACCAGATAGAAATCAGGAGTTATCCCAGTTGCTGCCTGATATTTGGCTGTTACTTCCTTGATGAAGTTATCAACCTGATTTTCGATAACTAGATTTACTGTGCAACCACCAAAACCTGCACCAGTCATTCGTGCGCCTATACATCCCGGGTGTTGCCATGCTGCGATTACAAGGCTATCTAATTCTTTGCCTGTTACTTCATAATCATCCCTAAGCGACATGTGTGATTCACACATTAACCGACCAAAATCAATGAGAGTATTTTTACCCAACGCTGCTACTGCGCTTAGGGTCCGTTGGTTTTCACTGACAGCATGACGGGCACGTTTGTAAATAGTTTTGTCTTTGATTAACTCTTTATTTGCTTCTAGTGTTGCTAAATCAATTTCACCAAGGCTTTTTATCTTTAGTTCCGTCTGTAATAGTTGCAGTGCAGTTTGACATTCTTGAAGTCGTTCATTATATTTGGAGTCTGCCAATCCACGCCGTTTATTAGTATTGGCAATAACCAAGCGGTAGCCAGCGATATTAAGTGGAGCATATTGGTAATTAAGTGTATTACAATCAAGTAGGATTGCTTGATTGTTTTTACCCATAGCGGATGCAAACTGATCCATAATTCCGCAACTCACGCCAATATACTTATTTTCGGCTTTTTGCCCGAGCTTGGCTATTTTAACCGGGTCAAAATTTGCATTATATAGTTGATTTAACATTGTACCAGTTACAACTTCTATTGAGGCAGATGAAGATAATCCTGCCCCATTAGGAATATTACCAAAATATAATATATCAAAGCCATGCTTAATCTTAATTTTTTCTGCTTTAAACTGACGGATTACGCCTTTAGGGTAGTTTACCCAATCATGCTCTTTATTAAATGCTAGATTAGTTAGCTTGACGGTTATTGTTCCCCGATCCGGAAAATTATCCGAATAAAATCGACATATTTTATCACTACGCGGTGCAACTAAGGCATAAGTGCCAATATCCAGCGCGCAGGGGAATACATAGCCGCCATTATAGTCGGTATGTTCTCCAATCAAATTTACTCGCCCTGGAGCGAAAAATAGTTGTGTTTTATTCTGATTGTCATATAGAGAACTAAATTTTGTAATTAAGCGTTTTATCAGATTATGATTCATTTTGACCCTATTTGTATTATGTTTTGCTAGATTAAATTTTTAGGTGAAAATTGAGGTTATTAGTCAATACATTATTATACATTTTAAGGACTAGCTAATAATTGATTTAT
>JBDHRI010000063.1:0-10110 GCA_039807465.1 Burkholderiales bacterium
ACCTGAAGCAATAGTCGCCGCGAGAAGTGCACCAACAACAATTGAAGCAGTACCTTGAATATCATCATTAAAGGTACATAATTCATTTTTGTAACGATTAAGCAACTTTAATGCATTTGGCTGAGCAAAATCCTCCCATTGTAATAAAACTTTTGGAAAACGTTTTTTTACTGCCGTAACGAATTTATCAATAAATTCATCATACTCAGCTCCACGAATCCGCTTGTGACGCCAGCCGATATATAATGGATCATTTAGTAATTGTTCATTATCCGTACCAACATCAAGAATAATGGGTAAAGTTTTATTTGGTGCAATCCCAGCACAACCAGTATATAAAGATAACTTCCCAATTGGGATTCCCATCCCACCTGCACCCTGATCACCAAGTCCAAGTATCCGCTCACCATCAGAAACAACAATAACTTCAGTACCATCAAAATAATCATGATCAAGAATTTCATCAATTGCATCACGATTCGGATGGCTGATAAAAACACCACGTGGACGACGATATATCTGCCCAAAGTGCTGACATGCTAAACCAACTGTAGGTGTATAAACCAAAGGCATAATCTTTTCGATATACTTATTCAGTAAAGCATAAAAAAGGGTTTCATTTCTGTCTTGAAGACTGCGTAAATATATGTGTCGCTCAAGATCCGTCGATTTATCAAGTATTACCTGGAAATTTTTATCAACAATTTCTTCAAGTGGAAAATTGGATGGTGGCACTATCCCGCGTAATTTAAAATTAACCCGTTCCTCATGAGAGAATGAGCGCCCTTTATTCAATAATGGATTATTAATCAAATCATAACCATACACATCTAACTCAACGTATTTTTGACCCTTATCATCTTTTTTTATATCAATTTTCATCTTTTCCATCCCATTAAATGCAATGAGCAATTATACTAAATATCCAGCCAAACCAGCCGCATAATTTGAGAAAATCATAAACAATAAAAAACCCATACTGTACAATAAGCATGGGTTTAAGACTAGGATAACCGAATTACTGCCCCAAATAAGTTACAGTCAAAGGATCATCAATAGCCATAGTAACAGTTTGAAGGGTATATGGACCTGGTGAAGTATAAGTTACCCCTGGGGTTGGGTTATTGCCTGGTCCACCAGGGTTATAAAAAGGCAAATAGCCATTCGCAGCAGGTATTTCAACAGCTGTGATCAGTCGCATTGCAGCTTCATCACCCTTTAAAATAAAGTCAATGTAATTATCACTATCTTCAGTATATGCATCATTGATGGTTTCACCTGCTAACCCTAAGTCTGCCAGACCCACTATTTCAATAGTTCCTTGTGGAAAGCTATAAACATAATTAGTTGCTGTCAGCCAAGTAACTTCCCCAGAAGAATTGGTAACCTGTATCCTAAAAAACCGCTGAAAATCTTGAGGTTGAACAGCCGCAACGCCATCAGGAGAAAACCCACCAGTAGTATAAATCCGTAAGCGATATTGTGCGTTACTTTCTCCATAATACGCAACGCCATTATTTGGATACCCGCCAGAAAAAGCATTACTTTCACCAACACCCTCACCCAAAATTGACATTCGGCTTAATTTGGCAGCAACAAGCGTTGGTCCCCCATTTAGTGTATATGGATTAGTACTATCTTTACTTAATCCAACAGCGCTAACCAAACCTTGCGGTCCTAGCATCTTCAGATTTTTCACAATAGTTACTTTTGTTGGATAAATGGCTCCCGGAGTTCCAGGTGAAAGCCGATTACCAAACTCACCAAAGATTACTACACAGCTGCGTTCGTTATACTCTAAATTTGGACTTATTGATGCTACATAAGGAGTAACAACTTCACCGGTATTTAAGGTAATTGCAAAATCTTCGCCTTTTACCGTGCTCGGAAGAACTGGCCAACTAAATACAATCGGCATGGCATCAGCAAAATAGGTTGGATAGCCCCATGCTAATTCAACTACCATAGGTGTTTTTGAAGAAGTAAGTGCCAGATAAGGCGGATTGGGGGTTGTAACTATTTCCCATGCACCACCAGCCGCAACCACATAGCTTTCTCCCTGCTGGACACCTTCAATCCCTTCAAAACCATAGCCTGCCGACATTATTTCTGGTTTATCACTCCATAAATCAGCATTGATAATAATATCTTCCCATAAAGTGTGTGAGGCAGGATTTGGAGGAACACGTACTTCCAAGGTCGGATTGACTGGATTACCAAGATTTGCAGCAGAAATTTGAATTTCGCCGGAACTAGTATTTGTGATTAAATATTGATAGTTATTTCTTGAAGTAGTAATACTAGATTCCGTAGCTGGTAATTTAAAACTAAAAGTATAAGTTGCTCCCGGAGCTATGTCGCCAGCCAATGAAAGATTTTTATCTGTTACAATGCTCTCAAGCCATGCAGCTAAGGTTATTTTTGGATTAATTATTGAATTTGACTCAGATGTATTGGTTACAATTATTTCAGTCGTAGCTCCTGGACTATAGAGCGGAGTATTCGTAGAAATGCTAGTTGCTGTATTTGTACTGCTACCGCCACTGCTACAACCATAAATTGTAAAAAGGGTTGTCAGTACAAAGCTTAATTTTTTCATTATGAGTCACTCCAGTTTTTTAAATTATACCACTGTATAAATTCAACTAGAGTAGCCGCTCTGGATCTTCATAGAACATTTTTAAGCCAACATAACACATGCAAGCAATAACAATTTGTTTTATTTAAATAATTAGATCAGAATAATATATTGCATTTCTACTACAACCATGCTTAGGTTCGCACCTGTTCTACCGTAGCAACAGCTGACTCATTTTGTATATTCAGGTCTGCCTGATAAAAATCTTCATTTCTGATTAATGCCAGTTGAAAGCCGTGAAGTACCTGTAATTCAACAGTAGCCTCCTCAAGCCGAAAGCCAAAGACATGCCCGCCAAGCTTTCGGGAATCATCAATAAAATGGAAGTGAAAGCCTGGAACGTTTAATTGTGCCATGTATTTGGGAAACCAAACACCAACCATTACTCCGGAAATGTTATCCACCACAAAAGTTGTTTGTAAGCTAGGCAAAATCTCAGTAAGACGTTTATAAGGACGACAGGTACAATGTTCACTACGTAAATCAAGATGATGAAATCTACCACTGACACGAATAGCATAGATAAGATTTGATGATATAAAATGATCTGAAACTAACTTCTCAAGCTCTTTAAAATCTACATTCTTCAAATCAAAGTGCTGCTCTGGTACAAACTTGTTAACTACAGCAAATGGGGTATGAATGTCTTTATCAAGAATATGTAACTCACCCTTTGCATCCGCACGATAACAGACTCCATCATGAATTATAAGCTCCCCATCGATATTATCGAGCGCACCTAAGCCAAAATCACCATGCCTAAGCATCTCTTCCATACTGGTATCACCAGCATAAACTGCCTCTAATAACGAATTAATCGTTCCAGTCTGATAGATATAATGTTTGTGCATTTAGATACGATAAGTGGTGTTAGTCATTACTTTTGATGATAGCTTCATTATTTTTTTCACCAATTCAGGTAATTCGGCTGCGCCATTATCATGCGCCATATGCGCATGCTTGATTTCGTCTTCACGCATCTGCTCAAGAATCACTCTACTTTTATTATCATGCTGAGGCAGTTTATCTAGATGTTCGGTTAGATGACTCTCGACCTGTTTCTCCGTTTCTTCGAGAAAACCTAGATTCCATTTATCACCAAGAATCCCAGCGGTTACACCTATTGCTAGACTGCCTACGTAAAATAATGGGTTTAGAAGACTAGTCTTCCCACCCAATTCATGAATCCGATGCTCAGTCCATGCAAGATGCTCGGTTTCTTCCAATGCAGCATGTTCAAAAGCTTCCTGATTAGCCTTATTTCGAGTAGTTAGTGCCTGCCCTTGGTATAATCCCTGCGCGCAAATCTCACCAGTATGATTAACCCGCATCAAACCAACTATATGCTTACGTTCGGCATCGGTATATTCACCATCCGCAATAGTCTCATCCGGATGTGCTCTTTTGGAAATGGGTTTATGAAATAATGTCTTTAGGACTTTATCAAATTCAACTATGGCTTTATCAATCATGGCAACACCTTTTTCCGATTATTTTCTATCAAGTATAATATAGACAGTGTATAATTATACATCTTTAAATCTTAATTTACTAATATATCATTTATGGGAGTCCCTGATGAATTTACAAAATATTGATGCTGGTAATGGTGATGAGTTTAATGTGGTCATTGAAATCCCTGCTGGTTCAGCACCTGTAAAATATGAAATGAATAAAGAGTCTGGTGTTTTATTTGTTGATCGTTTTGTTAGTACCGCAATGTCATATCCGGCAAATTACGGTTTTATTCCAAATACCTTATCTGAAGATGGTGATCCTGCTGACGTTATCGTGTTTACACCATATCCGATTGCGC
This sequence comes from Burkholderiales bacterium, assembly GCA_039807465.1. Classification (GTDB taxonomy): domain Bacteria; phylum Pseudomonadota; class Gammaproteobacteria; order Burkholderiales; family UBA11063; genus Aquella. Next base: position 4,455 of record JBDHRI010000063.1, read on the forward strand.
ATGGTAGTATGGTTAAATGTCGTGCACTTGGCGTGCTTCGCATGGAAGATGAAAGTGGTGTTGATGCTAAGATTCTTGCGGTACCAACTAAAAAAGTATGCCCACTGTATGCAGATATTGACACTTTAGATCAGTTCCCACAGTTAGCGGTACAACAGGTGGTTCATTTTTTTGAGAACTATAAAAAACTTGAGAAAGGTAAGTGGGTTAAATTATCTGGAATAGACGATGCTGCTGCGGCTAAAAAAGAAGTTGAAGTATCAATCGCAAAATATCATAAATAAGAATCTGTCTATTTTCTTATCTTTGAAATATTAAGCCAGAATTGTTCTGGCTTAATATTTTTCTATCATACTGATCGTAAATAAGGGGAAAGACATGGTCGGTAAATTAAAAAATCGTCATATCCAGATGATCGCCATTGGTGGTGCAATCGGAACTGGTTTATTTTATGGTTCAGCAAAATCAATTCAATTAACAGGTCCATCAATTGTTTTAGCTTACTTAATCGGTGGCTTTGTAATGTATGTGATCATGCGAGCTCTTGGTGAACTAACTGTTTATGCCCCAAACTCCGGAGCTTTTAGCCATTATGCCTATCAATACGTTGGCAATTATCTTGGCTTTCTCTCTGGCTGGTTTGCATGGTTTGAATACACAATTGTCTGTATGCTGGAGGTAACAGTAGTTGCAGCCTTTCTTGATTACTGGATACCCGGTGTACCACACTGGCTTACAATCGCAGTAATTCTCGGAATATTCTTCTTTATTAATATGCTTCAAGCAGGACTTTTTGGTGAATTTGAATTCTGGTTTGCCGGGATAAAAGTCGTAACAATTATACTAATGATTGCATTTTCAGCATATCTGATTTTTTTCAACAATAGCACACATGCAGAAGCAATCACCAACCTTAAATTTTCGATCAGTAATAATCTTTTTGCCAAAGGGCTTGAAGGGTTTTTATTTTCGATGGTTATGGTAGTATTCTCATTTGGTGGCGTACAATTTCTCGGAATCGCTGCAGCTGACGCCGAAAACCCGGCAAAAACAGTACCCAGTGCTGTAAATGGTGTGATTGTCAGAATCCTGATCTTTTATGTCGGAACATTACTTGCAATTGTTTGCCTTTATCCTTGGGATAAATTAAGTACTGATATTAGCCCATTTGTAGATGTATTTGATAAAGTTGGCTTTCATTTTGCTGCCCAGATCATGAACATAGTCGTCATAACTGCCGCACTATCAGCTTTCAATAGCTGTTTATACGCTGCCGCAAGAATGATTGCTAATCTGGCAAGACACGGTAGTGCCCCTAAATATCTAGCGAATACAGATAAACAAAATGTACCAAAAAATGCCGTAATTACAACCTCAATAATCGTAGCATTAACCGTACTACTAAACTATCTAGCGCCAGATAAGGCAATTAACTATCTGATCGCAATTACTACTACCTCAATTATTATTACTTGGACAACTATTCTAATTTGCCATCTTGGCTTTCGTCGCAAAATTGCCAAAGAAAATATCAGCTACAAACTACCTTTATCACCATATTCAAATATCATCGCGCTTATCATGCTAGCATCAGTAGTTATAATAATGTTATTCATGCCTGATATGCAAATGGCAGTATATTTGATGCCACTCTGGATTGGAATTGTAACCGTTATGTATTTTATTGCAAAATTGAAAAATTCACGCGCAATCCCAACTAGCCGCTAAACCCACCTCAAAATAAGAAAAAAGGAAGCCAGACTATCAAGTCTGGCGAGGGAATAAGTGGAAGTCGCAATCATAACTTATGATTGCTAATGATATTGTACTTAAATTCATATCTACCATCATATCCGTTTTGGACAATTTAGACTAAATTTACTCACACTTCTTCGCACCGCACAATAAATTTATGATAGAATCATTAAAAATGTATAAATCATACTCTCATCTCTAGGCGGGGCTAAATGACAGGTTTCAACTTTCAGGAAAAAGACAATTGCGGTGTTGGTGTAGTTGCTAATAAATTCGGTATCAAAGATCATGATATTTTACTAAAAGGTATCTCAGCATTAATTAAACTTTCGCATCGGGGTGCAGTTCAATCAGATGGGAGGACAGGTGATGGCTGCGGAATTCTGACACAAATTCCGGCAGAATATTTTCATTCACTATTAACTGAAGATGGTGATTTTCAACTTGAGGAATTGTTTGCTGCTGGAAATATCTTTTTTTCACTAGAACACATCAGTATTGGTGAACAAAGAAGAATAATTCGTGAAGAATGTGCACGTATTGGCTTTGAAAGTATTTTTTTTAGATTGGTACCAATTAATGTATCAGTTCTCGGGCGAATTGCCAAAAATAGTCTCCCACATATAGAGCAAATATTTATTAACGCTCCTGAAAGTATTGATGCAACCAAGTTTGAACAGCTACTTTATATTTTAAGGAAAAATATTGAAGCACGCATGGCTACCCATCATGATTTTTTTATCTGTAGTCTATCCAGTAAAACCATCATTTATAAAGCATTATGTTTACCACGCATACTAAAAGAATTTTATCCAGATCTCGCTGATCCTTTATTTAAAACTAGTATCTGCGTTTTTCACCAGCGTTTTTCAACTAATACTCAGCCAAGCTGGCATCTGGCACAGCCCTTCCGCTACTTAGCACATAATGGCGAAATAAATACCGTTTCTGCCAACCGTGCTTGGGCTAAAGCACGCCGACTTGATCTACTACCAACAGAATTACAGGAAAAATTTGTTAATGTAAGTAATCTAGTCAGTGAATATGGGTCAGATTCATTTAGTCTAGATAATATGCTAGAAATGCTAATAATGAGTGGCGTTGACTATAAACAGGCACTGCGCATACTCATCCCGCCGTTTTCAGAAGAAAATAATCGCCTGACAAGCGATATAGAAAAATGGTATCAAACCATTGGCATTGGCTTTGAAGCATGGGATGGTCCAGCCGGAGTCGTAATGACTAATGGCACTCAAGTTATGTGTACATTAGATCGTAATGGCTTACGTCCACTACGCTACTCAATGACTCAAGATGGCACAGTAATTGTTGCATCAGAAACAGGAATTGTTGATTATGATAATGAACAATTTATAACTAAAAGTCGGCTTGCTGCTGGCGAGATGCTGATTATTGATACCGAAAGTAAAATGGTACTATTTGATAAAGCGGTTTATCGCCAATTCAACCTTGATCTAACAAAAGACAACCATTATGAAACTTTAGGGCATGATCTAAATCATAATTTAGCCGCGCTTCCAGAGAAACTTGATATTTATAAAAAACTATTCCACGTCAGTTATGAAGAGATAGAACAAGTTATAAGAGTTATGGCACTTGATGGTGTAGAACCAACCATGTCAATGGGTGATGATGCCGCAATTGCTGTTTTAAGTAGTGTGATTCGTCCGCTTACTGATTATTTTCGCCAAAGCTTTGCCCAAGTTACCAATCCAGCAATTGATTCATTACGCGAAAAATATGTAATGTCATTAAATACCTATATCGGGATAAAACCAGATCTGGTAACAAAAAAAGAACTCCATGGTTATAAATTGGAATCTCCGATTCTTGACAATGCTCAATTTGATCAAATAATTAATGCCAATAATAGCTGGCAACGCAATTTACAAATTAATCTCTCATATAATAAATCAGAATCGCTGAAAGAATGTCTGATTACCCTTGCTGACAAATGTGTCCGTGAAGTAGCATCTGGTATTAATGTGATTATTTTAAGTGATTTAGGTATCCAAGAGGACGTATTAACTATTCCAGCAGTTCTAGCTATTGGAGCAATTCATAACCGTCTAGTTGAAGCAGGATTAAGACATCAGGTAGATCTGATTGTTGCCACAGCCAGTGCCCGCGATTCACATCATTTTTGTGTATTACTTGGTTATGGCGCAACGGCGATTTATCCTTACCTGAGTTACCAGCTAATTGCTGAATTACACACTTCAATTAAATCGGAGGAACCGCTAGCCAAACTGATAAATAACTATCTTGCAACCATCAATAAGGGCATCCTAAAGATTATGTCAAAAATGGGAATTGCAACCGTAGCGTCTTATCGCGGTTCACAATTATTTGAAGCTCTTGGGATTAGTAGTGAAATTTGTGATATTTGCTTTAATCAGACTAGCTCCAGAATTGAAGGGCTTAATTTTTCCAATTTGGAAGAGGAATTAGTAACTACGCAAAAAAAAGCTTGGAATAATAGTGAGCATTTAGCTATGGGTGGTGTCCTAAAATATTCATTTTTTGGTGAATATCATGGTTTTAATCCAGATGTCGTTGCCAAATTACAAAAAGCGGTCAATACTGGTAACCTGAATGATTTTTATGAGTATTCAAATCAAGTTAATCAACGTAAGCCAATGTGTATTCGTGATTTATTCAAGTTAAATCTTACTTATAGCCTTGGCGATCTATCAGAAGATGATCTATTAAATCCACGTATGGATAGTACTGATGAACTTTGCCGCAGGTTTGATAGTGCTGCCATGTCAATTGGTGCACTTAGCAAAGAGGCTCACGAAGCACTAGCTCTAGCCATGAATACTATTGGTGGACGTTCCAACTCTGGTGAAGGTGGCGAAGATCCGCTACGTTATGGCAGTATGACAAACTCCAAAATCAAGCAAGTTGCATCCGGACGTTTTGGTGTTACACCAAGCTACTTAATGAGTGCAGAAATAATTCAGATCAAGATTTCACAGGGTGCCAAACCGGGTGAAGGTGGACAATTGCCGGGTGAAAAAGTTTCCGTTGAAATTGCCAAACTACGCCATGCAACGCCGGGAGTAACCTTAATCTCCCCTCCTCCGCATCATGATATTTATTCAATTGAAGATTTAGCGCAATTAATCTTTGATTTAAAACAGCTAAATCCGGGCGCGATGATCTCGGTAAAATTAGTATCCGAACCGGGAATTGGCGTGATTGCTTGTGGTGTTGCCAAAGCCCAAGCAGATTTAATCACTATTTCTGGTTATGATGGTGGGACAGGTGCTGCTCCGGTAGTATCGGTTAAGCATGCGGGTAGCCCTTGGGAACTGGGTATTGCTGAAACTCACGCGGCATTGATTGCGAATAATCTACGTCATAAAATCCGCTTACAGGTTGATGGCGGGCTAAAAACCGGACTCGATGTAGTAAAAGCAGCAATTTTGGGAGCTGAGACTTTTGGTTTTGGAACTGCGCCAATGATTGCACTTGGCTGTAAATATCTACGAATTTGCCACCTAAATAATTGTGCTACCGGACTTGCAACCCAAAATGAAAAATTACGGCAAGAGCACTTTAATGGTATTCCGGAAAGGGTAATTAATTTCTTCCGTGGAATTGCCCATGAAGTACGGCAGATCATGCATTATCTAGGCGTAAATCAGCTAACCGATTTGATTGGTAGAACTGATTTATTAAGTATAATTGATAACCCTAATGGTAAAAAATTAGACTTAAAACCAATTTTGGATCTTGCGGCAATCACCTCAAATTACCCACGCTATTATAGTGAAGCTAATATTGGTCATGATCGCGGCGTATTAAATCAGCGGATTTATGCGGATTGTATGGAAGCCGTCTATAATCTTGAACCTTTAAATAAAAACTATGT
>JBDHRI010000064.1:0-10016 GCA_039807465.1 Burkholderiales bacterium
CAACGTTGGTTGGTTGGTCTTATGCAAACCAGGAAGCTAATTGGACTAAAGTTGTTAATGGCAAATCAACTTCAACCATTAAGGGCGCGTGGAGTAGATATGCTGATCTAACTGCTAATGATTGGACTTTCCCAAGTAGTATAACTTCGGCTGGGATTGGTGATAACGGCTATTATCCAGATACTAATTTTGGGGATGCACACAAATCGGTTAAGACTGGTTTTGGTTATGCAACTAAAAATGCCGATATACTTGATTCTTTATCCCGGTGGCTAGTCTCAAGTAACCAACAAACAGGTTGGGTGGGTTTCTCATATTGGACAGGTCCACAAAATCATATTATGTGCGTTCAACAGTAACGATCAATTTTCTTCCTCAAAAAATAAGGCAGATAGCCTCTGCCTTATTTTTCAGTAAAAGCAAAATAATACAGAATAAACAAACTTATATTAACGGTATAGAGAGCTTTTGGTCATTTGTCAAAACTAGATTAGTAAAGTTCCATGGTATTTCTAAAAGCAGATTTAACTTACATCTAAAAGAATGTGAGTTTAGGTTCAATTATCGAAATGATACTCTCTATGCTATACATATTAAAATAGGTTAGGAATAATCTGCTTTGATTGCCTAGTCCCTTATTTAATTTCAACTCCTTTAGTTTTTGTGTCGCCCATTTTGGTTGGGAAAGCTAATTTGACTAATTCCCTAACTACGTTTTATTATATAATCTAATGTTTCAAGCTTGGGTTAAAGACATGAATATCGGACAATCAGAAATAAGCATAAAATTTGCAACTAGTGAAGACTGTGGATTAATCCTGAGATTTATTCGTGAGTTGGCAGAGTATGAAAAGCTACTTGATCAGGTAATCGCGACAGAAGAGACAATCCGCGAAAAGCTTTTTGGTAACAGACAATATGCTGAGGTAATCTTTGCTTCTCTCGGAGATAAACCAGTTGGTTTTGCCTTATTTTTCCATAATTTTTCGACTTTCCTTGGTAAACCCGGCATCTATCTTGAGGATTTATACGTAATTCCCGAAGCAAGAGGTAATGGAGTTGCCAATCGGATTATTTCGTATCTGGCAGAGCTAGCAGTTAAACGCGATTGCGGCAGACTTGAATGGTGGTGTCTAGACTGGAACAAAAAGGCTATCGACTTTTATCTTAATCTTGGCGCAGAAGCGATGGAGGAATGGACAGTTTATCGCGTAACTGGCAAAAACCTGACTGATTTGGCAAATAAATATCACTAATAATCATTAATATGTAGGTAAAATAGCAATGACAACTATCGCAACAAAATATCTGAAAGACTATCAAGCAACCAGCTATCTAGTAGATACTATAGATCTAAAATTTGAGATTAAAGACACCTTTGTAATCGTCACCTCAAAAACCAAATATCAGCAAAATGGCGCTAGTAACTTACTTGAACTAGCTGGTAGTGCTGAACTTAAATCAATAATAATTGATGGTAGTGAGCTAACTGATTATAAATTAGCTGATGACAAACTATCTCTAAATAATCTCCCGGCAAGTTTTACTCTTGAAATAGTAACGCATGTCGATGCTTTTAACAATAAAAGCTGCATGGGGCTTTATGCATCTAATGGCAATCTATTTACCCAGTGCGAACCAGAAGGCTTTAGGAAGATAACTTATTATCTTGATCGCCCGGATGTAATGGCGAAATTCACAACTACAATAATCGGCGATAAAGATCTATACCCAGTACTTCTTTCTAATGGTAATAAAATCAGTGAGAAAGCATTAGCCAATAATCAGATTGAAGTAATCTGGGAAGACCCATACAAGAAACCAAGTTACCTTTTTGCACTTGTAGCAGGTAAATTTGCATTCATCAATGATACTTTCACCACTAAATCGGGGCGCAAGGTTAAACTTGAAGTTTATAGTGAAGCTGAATCAATAAATCAGTGTCAACATTGTCTAGAATCATTAAAACGAGCAATGGAATGGGATGAAAAACGCTTTAATCTGGAATATGACCTTGATGTTTACATGATCGTTGCCAGTGGTGATTTCAATATGGGCGCGATGGAAAATAAAGGGCTAAATATTTTTAATACCAAATATGTCCTTGCTGAAACCAAAACCGCTACCGATACTGACTTTATCAATGTCGAAGCAGTCGTTGGGCACGAGTATTTTCATAACTGGACAGGCAATCGGGTTACCTGCCGCGACTGGTTTCAACTCTCACTAAAAGAAGGGCTAACGGTATTTCGCGATCAGGAATTTACCGCCGATCTACATTCGCGGACAGTTAAGCGGATTCAAGATGTAAAAAATCTGCGTCAAATGCAGTTTACCGAAGATGCTTCACCACTTTCTCACCCGGTTCGCCCAGAGTCATACATGGAAATCAATAACTTCTATACCATGACTGTTTATGAAAAAGGTGCTGAAGTAGTAAGGATGTACCAAACCATCCTTGACAAAGAAGGATTCAATCGTGGTTTAGCGCTTTATTTTGAGCGCCATGATGGTTACGCGGTTACCTGCGAAGATTTTTGTAAGGCAATGGCAGATGCCAATAAGATTGATCTGAGCCAATTTATGCTATGGTATTCGCAATCCGGTACCCCACATCTAGCCATTTCCGATCACTATAACGAGGCAACAAAAGAATACGCTATTACATTTAAGCAAAGTATCCCAAATAACCCTACTGCCAAAGCAATGCTAATCCCAGTTAGTATCGGTCTGATTTTAGATAACGGTAAGAATATTATTCCCACCACCAAAAATTCTGACATGATAATCCAAGATAATGAAGTGATTCTGCTATTAAATGAAGTCGAAAACACTTTCACTTTTAGCGGAATTAACGAAAAACCAACCCCATCAATTTTACGTAGCTTTTCAGCTCCGGTAATAATAAACTATACTTATAACGAGGATCAGCTTTATACTCTGGCGCGGCATGACAATGATAGTTTTAATCGCTGGGAAGCACTACAAACTATTTATAAGGCAGAAATCAAGCGAATTTATCATTCAGAAAATCCAGCAAACACCCAAATAAATCGCAATATTACAAAAATAATTGGCGAAATACTGAATAACACCGCTATAGATCCAGCTCTTAAAGCACTGACTATCAGCCTACCAGCATTTGCCGAACTAAGTATTAGCTACCCCAAGACCAAAGTTGATAAACTGGTACAATCGGTTAAGCTATTAAAATCTGCTATTGCCAATGAACTTGAAGCGCAACTATTAACTGCTTATGAAGACAATCAGGTAACTAAGTATGATTTTAATGATGCGGGTAAACGAGCACTAAAAAACATCCTACTTGGCTATCTGATGCAAGGCGATAATGCAAGCAAATATATTGAATTAGTTGCCGCACAATACAAAAATGCGGACAATATGACTGATAAAATTGGCGCATTATCCGCAATCAATGATATTGATTCACCTGTTCGTCATCAGTTATTTGATAATTTTGTGGAAGAGTACGCGACTTATCCGTTAGTGATGGATAAATGGTTTAGCTTACAAAGTCAAAGTCAGCTAACAGACACTATTAATAATGTACGTAAGTTGCTAACCCATCCAAGCTTTGATAAAGAAAACCCAAATAAACTCTATTCTCTAGTGCGAGCATTTACAGCAAACCCTTTGCACTTCAATACTGAAGAAGGCTATAATCTTATCACCGAAGAAATCATCCGAATTGATAATTTTAATTCAGGTGTAGCTGGTAGAATAGCCAATGGCTTTAGTAGCATTGCCAATTATGACAACAAGTATCAATCAATGGTAAAACCACAGCTACAAAAAATAATGGCAAAAGAGAATCTTTCCCGAGATGTTTATGAGATAATCTCCAAAACACTGCAACAGATTCAATAATGATACTACGCAATATAAAGCTCCTCTATCTTCTGGATATAACTCCAAAAGAACGCAAAACTATTTTCATGTCCTCTTTAAGCGGATTAGTCGAGTTTTATGATTTTATTATTTTTGGGCTAATGGGAATTTATTTTGCCCGAGTCATCTTCAGCTACTCCGATATGGGTAGCTGGAATGTCTTCACCCTCTACCTAATCTTTATTCTTGGTTACATGGTTAAACCGATTGGCATGAAAGTATACAGCCAGTGTGCCACCTGTTATTCATCCAAACGGATAAATATTACTCTGATTACCGCTTTATTTGTATCTTCATTAGTAATCGGACTCTTACCCACTTATTCAGAAATAGGAATTTTTAGCCCAATCTTATTAATGATTGCCCGGATATTACAGGGGGTTGCCAGTGGCGCTGAACTTCAGGGCGAATATGATCATTTAAGTATTAAAATGACCAGAAACCATACTTTTGCAATTTTGGGCTTTATAACTGGTAACGAGATTGGTCAGCTACTTGGAATCTTTGCCTATCGCGGGGTTTCCTATTATTTTAGCCAGGCGCAGCTTGAAGCCTACGGCTGGAGAATCCCATTTTTTATTGGCTGTGCGTTAATTACCATTGTCTTTATCATCCGGGTTATCTATGGCGAGCCGATTAGTGATAATTATCAAAAACGGTCAATCATGCCAAGTTATAAGCTATTGAGCTTTATGCCAGCGCAAACCTTGAGTGCGATGACCTTGTCCGGAGTAAAGGGAGGGTTTATCTTCCTCTATCTGGTTTTAGTACCATTTTGCATGTGGTATTTTATGGATTATAGTTATCAGAAAATCAGTCATATCATTTTCATAACCACTATCTTGAGTACAATTCTGGTGATAATCATTAATCCGTTAATAACATTCATTAACTCACCAATAATAATCAGATTTGCAATTTTGCTAAGTGTTCCGGCAATTCTCTTTCTCTCATGGTCATTTATAAATAATCAGCTTATCTACCTAAGTGTTTTTACAATCGCCACTCTCAGTAATATATTTACTCTTGCTGTACCTAGAGTCATCAGTGGGCTCTTTCCTCCGGCTCTAAGGCTCTATGGTGTAACATTCAGTCATCAGAATGGTTTTGTTCTTTTTGGTGGACTGGTTCCATTATCAAATATTGCTCTTGGTCATTTAGTTTTTTATTTTTTTAAAGATCAGTTTAAAAACTATCATGTTTTCTTTATCGGATTGGTTAGCTACTTTCTATTAATAACCATTGCAGCCCTGATTGCACTAAAAAAACTTCGCAAATATGCAAATTATGATGATCTGATAAAAATTAGCGAAACCATCAGGAAGCATTAACAATAACTGCTTATAATCAATAATGGTAAGCGCATAAAATTCTGGTTCTCAAAGAAAAATTCAAAATATAATTCGGTTTTTCCTGATATAATTCACACATCCTATTTTTGAATAAATTGAACTATGAAAAAGACCTTTCTTCTGGCTGCACTAAGCTCTTCAATCTACCTAGCAAATGCCAATACCGTAAGAATTGATGAACATTCTTATCATGTTGATGAGCATAATGGTGAAGTACATGTACACAGTTATTCTGAACACTTGAATAACTACAACACGCCAAGAGTTAATAACTATTCAAATGTACCACGCTATAACAATGACACAATTAATGTAAATAACTATCGTGGTCCATATAATAATGGCTATTATCCGTATCATGGCTGGAATCAGGGACCGATTGGCTGGAGTAACGGCTGGAACAGTGGCTGGAATAATGGAAATAATAACGGAGGATGGGGTGCCGGATTAGTAGAGGGACTAATCGGAGGTATTGCTGCTACCAGTTTATTTAACTATTTCTTCAATCATAATTCAACTCCAACTGTTGCCTATGTAAATTCAGCTGCGCCAGCTAATAGCTACTCTACTTCCAGTAATGATAATTCGCCCCCTAATGGTGATCAACCTCCAGCTCAAATTACTAACAATACTGTTATTGAAGATAATAGCACTTCTCCCGGATTAATTCTAGCTGGATTTGGTGCTGCTATTCTTATCGGAATGGGAGCTTGGTGGCTATTTAGACGCAGAGAATCTCAGATTGAACCTGACAGATATCATCATGATTATGATGAAGACTATGATAATGAACGATATGCAGCAAGAGACAGGGAGGGCTATAGTAGAAGAAGCCCACAATTACAACAGCAGAGCCGTAGGAATGATCTAAATCATCAACCGCTCCGTGATAGACGTAGGGTTTAACGATAGTCAGCTAGTTTGTGTTGAAGTAACAAAAGCTCCAACAACGAAGTAACTCCCGGCACAGAGTAGCCATCTGGATAAGAACTAAATGGATTGCCTGTTGGGAGCTGCTTTAATAACGGATGATTTGCCCCCACTAGAGTACTTTCGTTAATATTTATGCCGTAGGATTCAGGTGAAATTGTTCTTAATGCTACCTTTTGGCTATTTTGTCGAATAAATAAGCTAAGTTTTTTGAAAAGTAAGCTATCATTTACAGGTGATAATTCACGAACAAAAAGCCCCAAATATTGCCAGTATGCAAGTCTAAATGCTATCCCGTCATAATCGGCAAGCCAACCTCCTTGGCGTTGATAGCCAAGATCATCCCAAATTCCTGTATTCTTACTACTATGGGCGATAGTAGACTCAATTAACTCCACTGCATATTTTTGATATTTCTGATTTCCAGTGATTTTAGTGAGGATTGCCATTCCTGGTAATACTACTCCCTGATTGTAGGTAAACATGTAGGGAACAACTTGTCCATTTTTATAATCATTTGTTTGACCAGTTCCTGTCCCAACTCCATCAAGAAGAAGTCCACTTTCCTTGAAATGAGTATTGGTTCGATTTGAATAGTCAAGGAAAAATCCGTTGGCAACTTTAAGAGTATTATTTAAAACAAATTCATAGCCATGTTTATTCTTGTTATTGGTATAACGTTTGTCAATTATTTGCGCCAGCCTTGCACCTGCTGTTACATACAGAGAATTGGCAATTGTCGCCTTATAATAGGGCTTCCCTCTAACTCCAGAATGCCACATTAAACTATAGCTGCCTTTAGTGCCTTGTTTATTTAGATATGTGGAACGACTAATTGATTTAAAAATCTTATATGAATAGCTAATTAAAATATCGATACTTTCATTTTCTGATTCGTTTTTCATCAAACCATCTGCATAGCTGATAAAAAAATTAACCCACCAGAGCCTATCATCAATAATCGGACAATAGCCATTTAAGCGGCAGATGCTCAACTGTTCTTTTTTTGGAAAACTATCCCAGTTGTTGATTTTATAGAGTAGTCGTATGAAATCAGCATAATTCCCATATTGTGGCTGATACTTTGCTATTACAGGTAAAAATCATGGAATTGATTTAGATAAATTTGGTTAAAATCAAGCATTGCACCCATAACTAGTGGTACTTGCCATTGTTGATATTTCAGATTTATATTACCGTAACCATCTTGCCCAGCAAATATTCCCTGATAAAAAAATAGCTTATACACGCTATCATGTAGCCCTAGAATGGCAGATTCAGGAAGAGGTAAATTATCAGTAGCAAACTCTACTTTATGGCTAAGATGGATTGAAGATTCTGTGAGTTCTTTTTGATCAGAATGATTATGATGGCAAGCTACAAGTATAACCGCCATCACAAGAAAAATGATATTAAATAGTCTCAATTATGGACTAGTGCTCAACTGTTGAGCGGCTTTTTAGCCCCCAAACAAAAACGATGATCCCAATTAAAATCATTGGAAATGAGTAAAGTTGTCCAAGAGATAATCCGGTTGTTTGAACCACTCCGGTTGCAAAAGCATCAGGTGCCCGGAAAAACTCAAGTACAAAACGAGCAAGTCCATAACCAATCAGGAAAACTCCCGAAGTTTGACCCAAATTACGTTCTTTAGTTAAACGGAAAACTAATATAACAGTAAATAAAATTATACCTTCGGTTAAAGCTTCATACAACTGTGATGGATGGCGCGGAAGCATTGAACCGGATTGTGGAAACACCATTCCCCAAGGCAGATCCGGGCTACAAAAACGCCCCCATAATTCACCATTGATAAAATTACCAATTCGCCCTAACATCAGACAAAGTGGAATAATCAAGGCAACAAAATCACCAAGGACAAAGAAATGCATTTTTTCCTTACGAGTAAAAAGGTATATCCCGATGCAGACACCAATGATTCCACCATGAAATGACATGCCCCCATCCCAGGTTTTTACAATATCAAGTGGATGCGTCAGATAATAAGCAGGCTGATAAAATAGGCAATAACCTATCCGCCCACCAAGTACAGTTCCCAGCGCGCCATAAAACAGGAAGTCATCCACCATCTTTTCTTTTAGAACTGGATGCCCAAATTTACGAATACGCCATTTACCAACATATAATACTAGCAAAAAGCTTAAAAGATACATCAAGCCATACCAGTGAACCTTAATCGGTCCAAGGCTGATAGCTACCGGATCAAACTTGGGATACATTAACATTAATTTCTCTCAATCGTAAAATACTTTATCTTATAGATGAATCATATACCAATTATGGTCAATAGATCAATTCACTATTTAATAATAAAACGTTATTCTAACCGATAAGCCATTTTTTTGCTACAATATACACTTATTATTAACATTAAGGAGTTCATTTATGAAAGCACCTGTTCGTGTTGCAGTAACCGGAGCCGCGGGTCAAATCAGCTATAGCCTATTATTCCGTATAGCTAGTGGAGACATGCTTGGTAAAGACCAGCCAGTAATTCTGCAATTACTTGAGATTGAACCAGCCATGAATGCATTAAAAGGCGTAATCATGGAACTTGATGATTGTGCATTTCCGTTATTACACGGTGTAGTTGCCAGCCACGATCCAATGGTAGCATTTAAAGATGCTGATATTGCATTACTGGTTGGAGCACGTCCACGTTCTAAAGGAATGGAGCGTAAAGATCTGCTTGAGTCAAATGGTGCTATTTTTACCGGACAAGGTAAAGCTCTTGCCGCCGTAGCTAATAAAAATGTAAAAGTACTAGTTGTAGGTAATCCAGCGAATACCAATGCGCTAATTCTATCTAAAAATGCACCGGGTTTAAACCCTAAAAATATTACATCAATGATGCGCCTTGATCATAACCGTGCGATGACTCAACTTGCAAACAAGGTTGGCGCTCATTCTACTGATGTTAAAGATGTTGTAGCTTGGGGTAATCACTCATCAACCCAATATCCTGATATTTTCAATGCTACGGTTAAAGGTAAAAAAGCCAGTGATCTAGTAGATGAAAATTGGCTAGTAAATGATTTCATTCCAACTGTACAAAAACGTGGTGCGGCAATTATTGAAGCTCGCGGATTATCTTCTGCGGCCTCTGCGGCTAATGCTGCTATTGACCATATCCGTAGCTGGGTACTTGGTACAGCTGAAGGTGAAGTTGTAACCATGGGAGTTCCATCTGATGGAAGCTATGGTATCCCTGAAGGCGTTATGTTTGGCTACCCATGTACTTGTAAAAATGGTGAATACACTGTAGTTCAAGGCTTTGAAATTAATGAATTTAGCCGAAAATACATTGATATTACTTATAAAGAACTATGCGAAGAGCGTGATTCAATCAAGCATTTACTGGGTTAATCAAAAAAGCCAGACTATTTAAGTCTGGCTTTTTAGTTAGTTCTTATCACTACTTAAATTGGCTGCCAACATTTGCTCAGTTAATGTCTGCATCCCCTGAGACGTATGCGGCAATAATAACGTATTAGTTTTGCTATTCGCCCCAATTTCTTTTAAAGCATCAAAATACTGGGTAGTAATTACTAATTGCATTACTTCTTTTGGATCAACCCCACTACCTAGCACCTCTTGCAATTCCATGATAGATTCGCGTAACCCCGCGATAATTTCTTTCCGTTGATCGGCAATCCCTTTACCTCCAAGCTTCATCGCTTCCGCTTCTGCTTCAGCCTGTTTTACCTTGATAATTTTCTCTGCTTCTGCTTTTGCTTGAGCCGCATCACGTAAACGCTCCTGTTCATTAATTTGATTCATGGCATCAAGCACCCGCTTATCAGG
>JBDHRI010000065.1:0-9962 GCA_039807465.1 Burkholderiales bacterium
CAATGGTTGAGTTAATGTTGGATCATCCGACTCATTATGCCCATGACGACGGAAGCATACCAAATCAATCATGACATCACGAGCATATTTTTGCCTAAAATCAATTGCAAAGTCAGCAGCAAAAGCAACCGCACGTAAATCATCCGCATTTACATGAATCACAGGAGATTCAACCATCTTACCAATATCAGTACAATAACGCGAGGAACGATTATCATTCCGGCGTGAAGTAGTAAAGCCAACTTGATTATTAACTACGATATGAATTAGACCAAGACCACCGTAAGCACGAGTTTCAGACATATTATAGACAGCCTGATTAGTTCCAAGTCCGATAAGCGCAGAATCACCATGAATTAATACACCCATTACCTGATTTTTATTATCATGTAACCTATCCTGTTTGGCACGAACGATTCCCTGTACAACTGGATTTACCACTTCCAAATGCGATGGATTATAAGCAAGCGAAGTATTTACTTTTTTACCATTAACAGTTGTATATTCACAAGCATAACCTTTGTGATATTTAACATCACCACTAGTTACAAAATCATAGTGTGGATAGTTGCCATCAAATTCATCAATTAATTTTTGTGGTGACTTACCAGCAATATTTACTAACGTATTTAAGCGACCACGATGTGCCATCCCAAGACATACGTCATTAACACCATTATCCGCGGCTTTAGTTATTACTCTATCCAATAATGGAATTAAAGAATCACCACCTTCAAGTGAGAAACGCTTTTGCCCCACATACTTGGTGTGCAAAAATCTTTCCAGACCATCTGCCTCAGTGAGTTTTTGAAGAATTTGCTTTTTCTCGGCATTATCCAGTTTAAACTTAGGGTAATTTTCTTCAATATAGTTGCGAATCCATTCCTGCTCTGCTAATTCACTGATATAAGTAAACTCAAATGCAGCAGTACCACAATAGATAGACTCGTAATGTGCAATAATATCTTTTAATTTAGCTTTTTTCGCACGTCTTAAATCATAGTCATTAAAAAATTCATTCTCAAGCTCATTAGCCAAACCATAAGTCTTATAATCCAGTTCAGCTGGACGTTCAATCATTTCGCGCTCTAATGGGTCTAGTTTAGCAAATTTATGCCCAAATGTCCGATAAGAGGCAATCAAACCATAAACAGCGGTCTGAGCACTATTCATTACTTCGCTACCACCAGCTAACGCTAATGGATTACTAGTTAAAATCGTAAATTTTTCTTTTATATCATTATGATTAACATCGCGAGTAGAACCATCCTGAATTGAATCAAAATAATTTCGCCATTTGCTATCTATATTTTCCGGATTTTCAAGATAAAGCTCATACAGCTCTTCTATAAAATCACCATTCGAACCAAAAAGATAAGAGGATTTCCACTGATCGCGCATGTTTTGCATTTTTTCACCCGTAAGTTAAATTGCATTAGTCAAAATAAGTTATCAAAAGATAGAAGAGTTAATTTTATACCAATTTCATCATTTGCAACATTAAAATCTGCAAATATACTTTCAAATTCGTATAACTAAAACCCAAAAATTACCACAATTACAAACCATAATTTGTTACACAGTTATTACCCGCAGTATTGCACCAATCTTCTGGACTGCTTGAAGTTATAATACTTTCTATCCAGTTATAATAGCTTCCCACATTGGTTGCCGCATTTGGCAAATAATTATAATAAGTACCACAAGCATCATCTGGACCATAAGTATGTTCCGATAATAAAATCCATTTTTGCCCAGTCCAAAACAAATCGCCACCACCAGAATCACCGCCACAAACCAATGCTGCATAGCCATTCGTACTACTATTAAAGAAGCTATTATACAAATAGTGATAGCCACTAGTATCAGTCTTTTCATAAAAATAGTTTGCAACATAAAACATTATACCACGAGGTAAATCACTATCTGGGCTTGTAGGTGTCTGGGTATTTAAACCATAACCCACTGAAAGTATTGGAGCCATACTAAGCTCTTGTGGATACTCGCTCTCTGGCACTACTGAAGGATATGATTCAGGGTCGGCATATTTACCAGGAATCTGGATTATTGCCAAATCATTACCCTGCCCACCAGCTACGCCATCACCAGCAGTAAAATTAGGGCATCCACCAGGTTTATCAAAAGTAGCACCATAGCAGTAATTTTTCATCAGATATACGGCAGTGGTAGGAAAAGATTCATACCACCCAGCATCTTTACTCATGCCGTTATAAACAGAAACTAAATCATTTGTGATCAAATCATTGGCTGTCAATGTATCTGCAAGTGGTTTTGCCGGAATAAAGCAATGTGCAGCCCCAACAAGAAAAGTAACGTTCGCTTTAGGATTATAATAAATTGGAGTAGCAGAGCAAATATACTTCCCCATTCTTACGTAGGCACTAAGATTAGTTATGTTTGTTTGAGTATTCTGCCCATAGGCAATTTTACTACTCATAGCCGCCGCAGAGGTAAATGTAGGAAAATAGGCTTCCGGGTAATTAGTAAATCCCGGTGGATTTCCCAGCTGGGAATAAGGAATACCGTTATAGCTACCTGAAGTTTGATACGGATACGGAGCCACAGAATTATTACCACCGCCCCCACTATTACAGGAAATAGCGGACAACGAAGCAATAAAAATAACTGGACCAATTAAATACTTGTTCATCTACCTGATTCAGAAAAAACAACAGGCAGAATACATAATCTGCCTGTCATAGGTGTATTAAATTATTTACGATCCGCCACTGCCACATAATCACGAGCAGCATAACCAGTGTATAACTGGCGCGGACGACCGATTTTAAGATCAGGATCTTCAATCATTTCTTGCCATTGAGCCAACCAGCCAACTGTACGAGCCAAAGCAAAAATAGCAGTAAACATTTCGGTTGGAATTCCTATTGCGCGCTGAATAATACCTGAATAGAAATCCACATTCGGATAAAGTTTTTTCTCGATGAAGTATGAATCTTCAAGAGCAATTTTTTCAAGTTTCATTGCTAGTTTGAATAGCGGATCATCGTGTTTACCGAGAATATCAAGGACTTCATAACAAGTTTTACGCATGATGCTCGCGCGCGGATCCATATTTTTATAAACACGGTGTCCAAAGCCCATCAAGCGATATTTCTTATCTTTAACGCCTTGCATAAATGCATCAACACGTGATTCATCACCAATTTCATTTAGCATTTTTAATACTGCTTCATTAGCACCACCATGTGCAGGACCCCATAAACAAGATACACCAGCTGCAATTGCCGCAAATGGATGTGTTCCAGAGCTTCCAGCTAAACGTACTGTCGAAGTAGAAGCATTTTGTTCATGATCAGCATGTAATAGCAAAATACGATCAAACGCCTTAGCAATTACCGGATTTGGCACATATGGTTCACATGGCGTTGCAAACATCATATAGAGGAAATTTGAAGAATAATCAAGATCATTGCGTGGATACATAAATGGTAAACCTTGACCATAACGATAACACATTGCAACAATCGTTGGCATTTTAGCAATTAAACGAATAATTGCAATTTTACGGTGTTCTGCATTTTTGAAATCAAAAGCTTCTGGGTAAAATGCTGCCATGGCGCTAACTGCACCAGCCAACATTGCCATTGGGTGTGAATCGCGGCGGAATCCTTTGAAGAAGCTCAAAAATTGATCATGCACCATAGTATGATAACGGATAGCCGTTTCAAATTCTTCTTTTTGAGCTTTAGTTGGTAATTCACCATTTAATAACGCATAAGCACCTTCAAGATGCGAAGAATGTTCAGCTAACTGTTCAATCGGGTAACCACGATAAAATAATTGCCCTTTATCACCATCAATATAAGTAATCTTTGATTCACAAGCGGCTGTCGCCAAAAATGCTGGATCATAACTCCAGAAACCTGACTTACCAAAGGCACCAAAGTCAACTACATCCTGTCCCAAAGTGGCCTTATAAACTGGATATTCAGCTGTCTGTCCATTGCCAAAGTCAACTTTAACCACGCGTTGATTCTGAGTTTCAACCTTATTTTCTTTAACGTCTGTCATAGTACTTTCCTTATAAAAATCAACCTGAGCTATTTCATCAATTAATGTCTGGAAAAGAGGATCAGCCAACCTGACTTTCCCCTGAAAGAGTTGTAACAGATCACCATCTTCAAATTCAAGCAATTGCTGATAGTAATCTAATTGCACTTCATTCATTTTGGCAAACTTGCCTTCATTAATAAAGCGCTCAAAAAAAAGATCAAGTTCCAGAATTGACCGACGCGAACGCCACTTCATTTTTTCAATAGATATATAATCCATGACTTCCACAATAGCCTTAAAAAATATACAACCCCAAAATCTTATATATTCAAATTACGCAATACGAGCAACCATCATTTCCTTGATCTTACCAATAGCTTTAGTTGGATTCAAGTGTTTAGGACACACATCCACACAGTTCATGATTGTATGACAGCGGAATAAACGGTACGGATCATTTAAATCATTCAAACGTTCATTAGTTGCCTGATCACGACTATCTGCCAAAAAGCGATAAGCATGAAGTAACGCAGCTGGTCCCAAAAATTTATCCGGATTCCACCAGAAAGATGGACATGATGTTGAACAACAAGCACAAAGAATACACTCGATAACACCATCAAGATCCTTGCGATCCTCTGGGGACTGTAACCGTTCACGCTCAGGCATTGGGCGCTCATCAATTACATATGGCTTGATTGAGTGATATTGATGAAAAAACTGTGTCATATCAACAATCAAATCACGAACAACAGGTAAACCCGGAATCGGATTCAATACTACAGGCTCTTTTAAATCAGCCAAGTCAGTCAGACATGCCAATCCATTTCGCCCATTGATATTCAAGGCGTCGGAACCACACACCCCTTCACGACATGAACGGCGGAAAGAAACAGAATCATCCAACTCTTCCTTAATTTTTACCAAGGCATTTAATAATTTTTTATCCTGATCACCAAGTTCTACTTCATAGTCTTTGTAATAAGGCTTTTTATCAACCTCTGGATTATAACGATAAATTGAAAATTTCATTTTTTTAGACATCATATTCTCCTAATATACCCGTTTTGCAGGTGGAATATAATCTACAGTTAATGGTTTAGTATGAACTTCTTTATACTCAAGACGATTACCATTACTATAGTACAGTGTATGTTTCATCCACTTCTCATCATTACGATCAGGATAGTCTTCACGCGCATGAGCTCCGCGTGACTCAGTACGTTCACGAGCAGCAACCATAGTTGCAACCGCAACTTCAATTGTATTCATAAATTCAAGAGCTTCCACTCGTGCTGTATTAAATACTTTTGATTTATCACTAATGCTAACGTTCTGAGCGCGCTTATACACCTCAAGGATTCGCTCAACGCCTTCATCAAGAACTTTTTGAGTCCTAAATACCGATGCGTGCTGCTGCATACATACCTGCATCGCATGGCGTACATCAGCAAGTTTATCACCAGTATTGGCTTCAAGCTTAGCCAATCGCGCCAATGTGAATTCTGCCGCATTTTCCGGTAATGGCTTAGGCTCTTCCAGAGTTTTTACAAAGTCAATCACACTATTACCAGCTGATTTCCCAAATACCACCAAATCAAGCAAAGAATTAGTCCCTAGACGGTTTGCGCCATGCACTGAAGCACAAGCACATTCACCAGCAGCGTAGAAACCCTTGACGATTTTCTCATCAACACCATCCATTACCTCACCTTTATAATTGGTTGGAATTCCACCCATCATATAATGGCAAGTTGGTACAACTGGAATCGGCTGTTTAACCGGATCAATCCCGAGGAATTGAATAGAAATTTCACGGATACCAGGCAATCGCTGATCAATAACCTCGGCTCCCAAATGATCAAGCTTTAATAATACATGATCTTTATTTTTACCACAACCGCGACCTTCATTAATTTCAACCTGCATGGCACGTGAAACAACATCACGTGAGGCAAGATCTTTGGCAGTTGGAGCATAACGTTCCATAAAGCGCTCACCATTGGCATTTAACAAATAGCCACCTTCTCCGCGCACACCTTCGGTAATTAACACCCCCGCACCAGCTAATCCAGTTGGGTGGAATTGCCAAAATTCGATATCTTCAACGGGTAAACCAGCACGTAAAGCCATACCAACACCATCACCGGTATTGATAAAGGCATTAGTTGATGCCTGGTAAATCCGCCCTGCTCCACCTGTTGCAAATAGAACAGCTTTGGCATGAATGATATAAACTTGTCCAGTTTCCATCTCAAGCGCGGTAACACCAACTACATCACCATCTTTATCGCGGATAAGATCCAGTGCCATCCATTCAACAAAGAAATGTGTTTGAGCTTTAACATTACGCTGATATAAAGCGTGTAACATTGCATGTCCAGTACGATCAGCTACTGCACAAGCGCGACGAACTGGTTTTTTACCAAATTCAGCCATATGCCCACCAAATGGTCGCTGATAAATTTTACCATTTTCTAAACGGTCAAACGGCATACCATAATGTTCAAGCTCTGCCACCGCATCAGTTGCTTGCTTACACATGAATTCAATTGCATCTTGATCACCAAGCCAGTCAGCACCTTTAACCGTGTCATACATATGCCAGTGCCAGTTATCTTCCTCGGAATTACCAAAAGAAGCAGAAATACCACCTTGTGCCGCAGCCGTATGAGAACGCGTTGGAAATACTTTTGATAATACTACTGTTTTAACCCCAGCTTCAGATAATTGTAATGCAGCACGTAAACCAGCACCACCACCACCAACTACTACGGCATCAAATTTTAATACAGGAACACTCATCAATTTATCCTTTTCTATGCCCACAAGATTTCTACCGAGTAGATAAGACTACCCAATAACCACAAGACTGTCAGAGTATGTAAAACCAGACGTAAACCAAAAGACTTTGCATAATCCATCCATAAATCGCGAATTCCGACCCAAGCATGCAAAATCACGGCTAGAATAACGATTTGAGCAAATACTTTTACAAAAATAAAGCTAAAAAATTGCCGCCAGCTAATGAAGTTGGAATCAATAACCTCATTGGCTAGAATAAGAAAAGCAAAAACCGCAATTATACCCACAAGCATAATTACTGCAGTAATTCGCTGCTGTAACCAGCTATTTATTCCATAACCAGCACTCAATACACGACGCTGTTTTACCATATTAACACTCCAAGAAATACAGTTAGTAACAGGCTTACAACCATAACCCAGCGCGCTGTTTTTTGCGCAGTTCCTTTTTCTATACCCTTATGCATATCCAAAAACAAGAACCTTACTCCGGCACACATATGATGCATGATTGCCCAGATTAGGACAATATAAACTACTTTCATAAATGCACAGGTTGCTACACCGTAAGAACTAGAATAGAACTCGGCACTAGTTAGTGACTTGTGAAAAAGATATAAAACGAAGGGAATCGCGAGAAACATCAGAACACCTGATGCGCGGTGTAAAATTGAAACTTTAGCAGTAATCGACATCTTAGAGCCAAGTTTTGGCAAATCCAAGTACTTTGGTCTTTGTTGCTGTTCCATAGAGACCTCATAAAATATTAAAAAACAGCTGAATTTTACCACAGTCAGACATATCTTGACTAACAATAATTAGTAGTTAAAATTTCTATCTAGCAGATGAAATATGAAAGCTGCACATGTAATTAAAATTCAAGATAAAAAACAACAAAAAAGCTACGGATTTCCGTAGCTTTTAAATAAGATACACAGCTTACTTAATAGTATTAGCAACTGCTCTACCTGTCTCCCAAGGAGTATGGCTAAAGTTATATGTGCTATTGGTATAACTGGTCGCATCCCAATCCGCAGCCCAATTCATGAATCCGCCAGCAGATATACCATAGGTATTTTTCATAACTTGCCATGAGCTTGAAATCAGCGCAGGAGTCATAACATAAGACATATACCCACCCGCAGCACCTAAGGTAGCTGGGATACCAATCACAAATTTACTAGCTGGAATAATTGGCATAATATCACCAGTCATACCACGAGTATTCACTGCAAAACCTGATTCTGTAGTAGCCGCCCAAGTTAATGCTGCTACAAATTTATCCATACCAGAACCCGGCTTAACTTCATTTTCAGATGAACCGCAGACACCATTTGCAGGACCTTGATTATAAGTTTGTGGCCAAATATAGTTAATATTATTTATGCCTAAACTATTAACCAGTTTCGCATAGAACGTATTATGGTATGTATGACTACCCCACTGACCACAACCATAGCCATAAGGAATCACATATACCCACTCAGGTGCCATAGTTAACCAGAAATCCTGACCTTTACCACGGTAATTATTTACCACCTGCATTACAGCCTTAGCCAATAATACTGGATTTTCGGCAGTTGCCCCACCTTCAAGATCAAGATCAATACCTTCAAAACCGTATTTATCAATAATTTTATCAACTTGCGTTACAAATGTAGCCACATCAGCATCAGTTTTCATTGTAAGATGGAATTTCTCACCACCCAATGAAACGATAATCTTACGACCTTGAGCCTTCACCTGCTTAACAAAGTTAATAATCTGGTCATCTGTATAATATTTAACCGGATTAGTTGAACCTGGATCATAAGTTGAAAGAATGTAGTTACCATTACTATCAGTAATAATAAATGATGCAATAATCACATTGTATGAAGAATCAATATTTGGCGCATCCACAGCAACAGACGGATAAGTTCCTCCTACATCATACGATGTATTACTTCCCCACATAGCCCAATAAGTCGCATTGATTTTCTTAACAACTGGCGCTACCTGCTTTTGAAAAGCTGCTGAGATTGTTTTATCTGAAGTTACTAAACCAGTATCCGTAATTGGATTTACCACATAGTTATTACTTCCAGCGGCTGTAATCGTAGTACCTAGATTTAAACCATTCTCAATCTTGTAAACAGGATTACTATTTGTTATATTAGAATAATTTACATAACTGTACTTACCAGCAGCATCACTAAATGTAACTGAAGCTTTATCACTACCCTCTAGTCCAGTTACAGCAAGAGTAACATTACTTTGTGAGACACTAGACTTAACCATCGGAACATTAAATGTTTTCGTTGTATCTTTGACAATTGTCAAAGTAGGCTCGCCACTTTCAACATAATATAGCCCCTGTAAAGGATCAGCAATCCCAGTCAATACTTTCACATGATAAGAAGTACTCGCATCACTCACAGGCAAATCAACAGTAGTTACAG
Organism: Burkholderiales bacterium; assembly: GCA_039807465.1. Classification (GTDB taxonomy): domain Bacteria; phylum Pseudomonadota; class Gammaproteobacteria; order Burkholderiales; family UBA11063; genus Aquella. Next base: position 9,281 of record JBDHRI010000065.1, read on the forward strand.
AATCACCCTGTTTCATTGTAAAGGTTCCGCCGTTAACAGGATTATTATTCTGATCTAAAATCTGTACAGTCAGAGTCCCGGTATAATTAGCAACATAATTACCAAGCGAAATAGTCGCTTTACCAGTTGGCACAACTATCTTATCGTATTTAACGGTTACCGCCGAAGTATTCCCAACAGTAACTGCAGCTGTAGCCGAAGGCTTATAACTTACGGTTGTACTATTAATCGCGCTACCTGCTACGGTATAGCTACCAGCAACAAGATTATTAACCTGCTGAGAATAAGTTCCACCCAATGCAGAAGAAGGAACATCAAAATTACTAACTACTACACCAGTAGAATTAAGGATATTTACCGTTACATTACCACAGGTAGAACCACTGCAACCAGCTTCGCTAGTATCAACTGTAATATTCATACTACCTGCTGGAGTTGGTGTTGGGGTAGGCGTTGGCGTCGGAGTTGGGGAAGAAGCTACTTTCCATGCTTGCGACCAATGAGTCCCAGAACCTGGGGCATATGCCCATGCACCATCACTGCTATTACACCATGGAGCAACTGTTGTCGATAGACATTCATATAATTTACCATCACTACCATAAACCAAAGTTCCACCAGTATATGTCCCACGATCTGCTGGATATATCGGATAATCTCCACTTGGGGTAGGCGTTGGGGT
>JBDHRI010000066.1:0-9943 GCA_039807465.1 Burkholderiales bacterium
TGGCGTTAGCATAAAATCCTTACATAATATCGGTACTGGAGTATCTTTTAACCCAGCAACTACATTACGTAAATCATCCATAGTACCATTAAAGCCAGCATCAGTTAATACTGAGATGGCAGCAGCCCCAATTGATACATAATGCTTTGCGCGCTCGACCGGATCACCAATATCAGCAATATGCCCAGCCGAAGGCGAAGCGCGTTTGATTTCACTGATTACCGCAAAGGGTTTAGCTAATAATGCAGCTTTCATACTTTTACGCTTTTGTGGAGCTTTATATTTACGGGCAACTATTTGCTGCAATTTATTTAGCTTGATAATATCGCCCTCTTTTATTCTTGTAGATGCTATTTTTACACCTTCAGCGATAGAAGCAGCCTTACCATATACAAATAAAGCAGCAGCGGCATTTAAAACTAGACTATCCGTTACTCCGGTTCTTTCACCATTTAGCGTGCGAATTAGCATTTGAGCATTATACATCCGTTCGCCACCAGCAAGATCAGCCAAACTAGCTTTAGCCAAACCAAATTCTTCTGGATTAATTACAAAATCAGAAACACCTTCACGCGTAACTAGTTTAGCATTGATAGTACCAAGGGTACTTAATTCATCAAGTCCATTGGCATGAAAAACCAACGATTTTGTTGTACCAAGTTTATATAAAACCTCAGCAATTATTGCAACATACTTCTGACTATAGACACCAAGTATCAGATGCTCACGCCCAGCCGGATTTAATAAAGGTCCAAGTAGGTTAAACAAAGTTGGTATTGCTAGTTTTTTACGCACTGGCGATAAATTACGCAATACCGGATAATGATTGGGTGCAAAGCAAAATAAGAAATTCCGACTGGCTAACTCCTCAGAAAATTTATCTTCTGGCAAATTCAGGTTATAACCAAGCTCACTTAATACGTCAGCCGAACCACATTTGGACGACATCGCACGATTTCCATGTTTGATTACCGGGATTCCACAAGCTGCGGTTAATAACGATCCACCAGTTGAGATATTTAATGTTCCAGCACGATCACCACCAGTACCAACTATATCCACAAAACGATCGAGTAATTTTATTTTACGCCCAGTTTCACTAATCGCTTGATGAAAACCAAGTAATTCAGTCGCGGTTTCGCCTTTGGCACTAAGTAAGCTTAATAATGCTCCAGCTTCTACCTGCTCTACGTTATCGGATAATAATTGTTTACCAGCCTTATAACTCTCATCAAAAGTAAGACTTTCCCCAGCGCTTAGTTTTATCAGGTATTTATTTAACTTTAGCATTGCATATTTCCACAAAATTATTGATTATCTGCTGACCTTCTGGTGTAAGTATTGATTCTGGATGAAACTGCACTCCATATATCGGATATTCACGATGACTCAGTGCCATGATATTACCGTCAACATCTTCAGCCTCGACTGACAGCACAGTTGGTAAGTCATTTTTTTTAACAACTAAGGAGTGATAGCGCGCAGCCTGAAATGGTAAGTGTACTTTAGCAAATAGTTTATTCCGATTATGAAAAATTAAGCTTGATTTACCGTGCATTACCTTATCCGCAAGATCAACCGTCCCACCAAATGCAGCACCAATTGCCTGATGTCCAAGACATACACCAAATACAGGAATTTTATGCCCAAGCTTCTGAATTACTTCAATACAGATTCCAGCATCAGTCGGATGCCCCGGACCTGGAGATAAAATAATTCCCTGCAAATTTTTTAATTCTTCAATTTCTTTGATACTGATTGCATCATTTCTAACAACTTTAACATCTGCTCCAGCAATCACAAATCCCTGATACAGATTATAGGTAAAACTGTCATAATTATCGATTAGTAATATCATAGCGTACCTTTCAGGGCTAATTCTATACTTGCCATTGCACCACGCGCTTTAAGATAAGTCTCTTCAACCTCTTTTTCTGGAACTGAGTCATAAACAATCCCAGCTCCGGTTCTTACTTCAACTGTTGAACCATGTTTGAAAATTGTCCGAATTGTAATCGCACTAGTTAGATTGCCAGATTCATCAATAACCATCACTGCGCCACCATATGCTCCACGCCTAGTTGCTTCAAGCTCATCGATAATTTCCATAGCACGAATTTTAGGTGCACCGGATAATGTGCCTGCAGGCAAAACAGATTTTAAAACATCAAAAGAATTATATTTAGCATCCATCTGTCCAACTACATGCGAAACAATATGGCTTACATGCGAATATGTTTTTACATTTTTAAATTTGGTAACACTCACCGTACCAGGTTTTGCCATTGCTCCAACATCATTTCGCGCTAAATCTACTAGCATGATGTGCTCCGAAGTCTCCTTCGGATCATTGAGTAATTTATTAATATCATCACCCTTTTTGCAAGTGCCGGCAATTGGTACAGTTTCAATCACGCCATCTTTTACCCCAACCAGTAACTCAGGAGAAGCACCAATTATTGAGAAATCAGCTTCTTCAAACAGAAATAGATATGGCGTTGGATTAAGTTTACGTAATGCACGGTATAAAGCAAATGAGCTAATATTTATATCGGCACTAAATGTCCTCGATAATACTACCTGAAAAATATCACCTTGGCGAATATATTCTTTGGCTCGTTTTACCTTATCGGCAAATTCAGCATCACTAACATCTGGCTCAAGATTAATCATCTTTTGCGGATGTGTAATTGGTAAGCCATTTATTGAGAAAAGTTTCTGTACTACCTGATTTAGTTCCTCTTCACTTCCTTCATGTTTAATTACCAATTTTTGCGCTTGATGATCAAAACTAATCACAGTTTTATAGATTCTAAAGAAAAAATCTGGAACAGCTTTAGGTGGGTGTCGATCTGGCAGTTTTTCTTTTACCCGTACCCCATCATAAGTAACAAAACCAAATGATTTACGTCCAACGGTAAACTCAGGTAATAACAAATATGGGTCAATTGAATGATTTACGATTTTACCAGCAAAATCGATATGTACCTCTTTACCCCTAGCACTAAAAGTAGCAAGTGGATTAATTCCGATAAATGATGCTTTTCCATAACCTTCATCATACGCAGATTCCATCATGGTACTACCCGCGCCACCAACTGCAGCATATGCCAAAATTGGTGTCATGGTATCATAATCAAGTTCTCTGGTTAGAAATTGCCGACTACTAAAGGCGGCATCCAGATTTTTATCATTAAATAAACTCATATTTTGTCCTATTGGGGCTTTATTTTATTACTGCATTATTATAACGCAATTATAGTAGCTATATTTTTATTGATTTCTCACTAAAAATTATACTAAAGTAGCAGCTATTATCTTGTAATGACGTAATGATACATCATTACAAGATTAGTTGTCAAGAAAATATGCAATACAATTATTTTGAATCGTCTACTTTGTATTAAAAATAATAATAATAATATGGAGATAACAATTCAGTATTTGTAGAGTAAATATTAAGCATGCTTTGAGATTAACTGGGAAACATCATTAGCCCCATATCAAGTTGTCTATTGAAAAAACACTTAATATATTATTCTAGGGAGATCCCTTATTAGACTTTAGGAAAGAGCTCTTTGGAAATAGATTGTGGCATCCGAACTTAACATTATGACAGATATAGAATATAAAGCCAATATTTTAATTTAAAATCAGACTAGTCAAATCGCAAAATTGACTGAGCTCAAGAAGAGGAGAATTATGCAAACAATATTAGTTTTTCCCCCATGCACATGCCATAAATATTATCTAATAGAAGATATTTTACATAGAAAATTTATGGCAGGTACCTGAGTATTAATTACTTTCCTTCTTTATAACGCTCTGAATATTCTCTAGTAGCAGTTTTTATAACAATCTTTTCACCAACGTTAACAAAAGAAGGTACAACCACACGAATACCATTATCAAGTATTGCAGGTTTATCCATTGCAGTAGCTGTAGCGCCCTTAATTTGAGGATCAGTTTCTACAACAGTACAAATAACAGTTGTAGGAAATTCAACTGCAAGAACACTTCCATCAACTAGCTTAAGACGAACATTTATACCATCGGATAGGAAAGCAACATCATCGCCAATTGTCTCCGCACTAACTGTAATTTGGCTATAATCTTCCATATTCATAAATACATAATCTTCACCTTCTTTATATAAGAAAGTACACTCTAATTCTTCAGTTGATAGACGTTCAATTGTATCAGTCGATCTAAATGCAGTTTGAGCTTTTGAACCAGTTTGAATGTTTCTCATCTCTGTTTGTATAAACGCACCACCACCAGTTCCTGATTTTACTGTACGCGTGCTTAATACAGCAAATTGACGACCTTCATACTGAATAATCCAACCTGGACGAAGATCAACTGCTTTTTCTTTCATACTTATTTCCTTTTGTTATTGAATAATATTGTATTTAAAATTATAAACCCCGTTATTTTACCACATGCAGCTGCGCCACGGCTATCACATCACACAACGTGGAAAATGGTAAAAGTTATTTAAAGTATGATTAAGAGAAGAATATAGAAGAAATAAGGTAACAATTATGTTACCTTATTTGTGGAAGAAATTTATTGTTGTACGCAGATTAGGTGAGTTTGGTATTGAACTCGAACTTTCATAAATATTAATTTTTTCATTCATTATTCATTAGATTTAGGTAAAATCTGACGAATCTTGATTATCAAAAAAATATCTATGCTGACTGACTCAATAAAGTAACTATTTCAGCATGACCATTTTTCTTGGCACTATCAAGCGCTGTCTCTCCTTTATCATTTTTATAGCCACTATCAGCATTTGCAGCTAAAAGCAATTTTACAAGCGGAGTAAAGCCAGCTGAAGCAGCAATTCTTAAAGGAGTCCAGCCACTCACACTCACACAATTAACCTCTGCCCCATTTTCAAGCAAATACTCAACTATTCGCACCTTGTTTTGCCTAACCGCAACCATTAAAGGAGTCCAGCCATAATTATCTTTGCTATTTATATCGAGCCCATTATTAAGTAGGTTTTTAACTGTTCCAAGGCTATTTATATCAATAGCTTCAAATAGGGTATCAATAGCATTAACATTTTCATCAAAATTAGTTTTATCGCTAGCAATATCACGCACAGGAGATTCTAAAGCAATAGCAGCACTTTTGTCCTCTAACGTACTAAAATCAGATTTACCACTAGTCATCTCATCAGAAAAACCGCTATCATTGATTTCTGGAAAATTAAGTGCAGCATCATTTTCTTTATCAAGGTATTCTTTGTCTGTATTCCCTATGGTTTTAAGATATTCAGAAATTTCATCATGCCCTTCAATCTTTGCTATTTGTAACGCTGTTTCACCATATTTATTTGGCAAGCTTATACTGGCTCCATGATTAATCAAATAATTTATTACATTTATATCGTGCCCACGTTTTACCGCTTTCATTAATGCAGTTTCACCATACTTATCTTGAGCATCAATTTTAGCGCCCATTTCAATTAAATAACGCATAACCTCAAGCTGCGCATTTGTTGCAGCCTCCATTAATGCAGTGGCTCCGCCATTAGTTTGATATTCAATTTGTGCACCATTTTCAATAAGACACTGAACGGCTTCAATTCGCCCATACCACGCGGCAAACATTAATGCGGTATAACCATATTTATTTGCTAGATCAATTTCTGCGCCATTTGCAATTAAGACTCGCAGACAATCAGGTTGTTTATTTTTAACTGCAAGCATTAAAGGACTTCTATTATCTGAATTTATAGCGTTAACCGTGGCTCCAAGTCCAATCATTTTGGTTAATTTATTTGCATCATTTTCTTTTATCGCGGCAAATAGTTCTTTGGTTAACTTTTCTGGAGTTGGTGCAGGTTTTATCTTATCAGTCTTTTTGGGAGCAGTTCCATATTGAGCGATGACTTCAAGAACCCGTTTATGCCCAAAAAGTTCAGCAAGTTGTTTAGAACTAAATACTTTAGAATTATGTTCTTCAAGCATAGCACCTGCTTGTAACAAAATTTCTACAGCACTCGCATGACCAAACGTCGATGCCTGCATTAAGGCAGTTAGCTGATTATCATTAGCTTCATTGACATCTATGTCCACATCATTAATTAATTCAACTAAATCAATTAGCCTATTTTCCCCAGCAGCCTTAATTAACTTGTCAATTTTTTTCATTTTTATCCCACTAAATGTTTATTTGATAAATTATAACTGATTTATTTAATCAAGATTAAAGTTTTCTCATAACCAGAATAAAAAAGTCTGCTTAAAATTAAGCAGACTTTTTACTAGACAAAAAAACGACTAGAACATTGTATCAGCATCAATTACAGGCACTTTATTTACCTTATAGCCAAAAGGAGGCTTAGTCTGATACAAAATATCAACGCGTTGATCTTTCAGAAGTACTTCTTTATCTGGGTGGTGATACTGAAGCTCATCTTTCCCATTTGAAATAACTGAAATCTGATTAGCATTAACACCCAATCTCATTAATACAACTTTTACATTTTCAGCACGCTCTAATCCAAGCTTCTTATTGTATCCTTCTTTACCAGGTTCAGAACTATTTCCAGCTAGAAGTATTACAGCATTACGATATAATCTCAAATAACTAGCATTTACTTTTAATAATTTAACATAATCAGTAGAAATATCAGCACTATTTTCAGCAAAGAAAACACTGTTTGTCATCAAATTTTTACCAACTGGCTGATACTTACCTGTATTTACCTCACTGGCAGGAACAAAATTATTATTGGCACAAGAAACCATCATTCCAGCACCAGCAATCAAAAGCAATAATTTTCGCATAGACCTCTCCTTTATAAATTCAAGGTTTATTTTACTATAAAAACACTAATTCCATTGTAGTTAATTGAAAAAGTCTGCTAATAAAGTCCAAATATCTGAGGTAATGATGTTAAAATTGTAGGAATTTTGCATTTTTTAAAGCCATAATGAAAAACCAAATTATAATTCAGGATATAATTAACCAGATTGATGCACCGCTGGAACAAGCCAAGAGCATCAATGCTAATAATGATATAGAAGCTATCAAAACTTGGCTGCTGGAATTTAAAAATAGCCCCAATACATTTACCTCCTATCGGCAAACCGCAGAAAGATTTGTCATATGGTTAATGCAATCTGGACTTAGTCTCAAGCAGGTAGCACGGGAAACGATACAAGAGTATCAGGATTTTTTACAAACTCCAATTCCCACAGATTTCTGGTGTGGTCCGGCAAAACCAAGAACCAGCAACGAGTGGAAGCCTTTTGTCAAAGGGTTGTCAGCATCAAGTATTAAACTAAATCTGCAAATTTTAGGCAGTTTATATCAGTATCTTATTGATGCGGGCTATCTTAACCGAAACCCATTTCGCCTAATCAGAAGCAAAATTAAAACTAATCAAGCAGTAGAAAGATTCCTAACTCATCGCGAATGGCAGTATTTGCAAGAATATATTGAACAAATGCCAAAAACCACCCCCAAAGAAATTTTTGAACATGAACGTACTCGTTGGATATTTAATCTACTTTATTTAACTGGTTGCAGAAGAAGTGAAGTAATAAATGCAACCATGGCGGACTTCATTAATAAACGTAACCAGTGGTGGCTCAAAGTAATTGGAAAAGGGAATAAATATGGTGAAATACCAGTTACTAACGAATTATTGTCAGCACTAATTCGCTACCGTAAAGCCATGAAGCTAAGTGATTATCCAACGCCACTAGAAACTAACACTCCTTTAATATTCAGTAAGTATGGTAATCAGAAACCAATCTCGGATTCGATGCTATATAAAATCATCAAAAAAACCTGCAATGATCTGGCAGCGATTCTTCAACTCACCGATCCTGCAAGTAGCTATGTAATTGCTAGAGTCTCAACACATTGGTTACGCCATACCTCTGCTACGCATCAGGTTGATGCGGGGATTGATATCCGTGTAGTAAAGGAAAATTTACGCCATAGTATGCTTGAAACTACCATGAAATACCAACATACTGAAGCTGATTCCCGTTATGATGAAACTATCAGTAAATTTGGGAATAAGCCTAAATAGCCAAAAGAAAATATCTAAAAATTGACCTTGCTAGATGATAGGAAGTTAAAAAAAGAGAGCCCTCCCAGACACCCATAACTCGACAGACAATTTATCTTTGCTGTGAGATTATTCTTAACAAACATTTAACCGCAATCGGAACTGGCAATAAAGCTGTCCATAACCCGGGAAAATAATGAATTCCCTGGTGATAATGGTTATTTTCAATAAATGGATAAATATAGTTCAAAGGCTGATTTAAAATAATATACAGACAAATCATCACTGAAAAGAAACTTCCCAATGGGTTTTTCTGAAAAGTCTTAATAACCGCCAGCATGGCAACAATCAAAACCAACGAATTTTCAATGGTAGAATAATCCAAAGTATTTAAAAGTATTCCAACTCTTGGAGCAAATTGAAAGAATGCTTTTTCCTGAAAATTAATTGTCAATAATAATGTCATTAATAATAGCTCTTCAATATTTACTTTACTGCCAATTCTCTTAAACTTCCAGATAAATAGCGATGCTATAAATGCGAATAAAATACAAATAAACCCAGGTGTCAATGCATTCGCTGCAACTAATGTAGTTATAGACAATACCCACAAAACCAGTAGTAAAGAAAACCACAGGTTTAGATATTTTAAAGAAAATTTGATGGGTGCATAAGTAATAGAGTATTTTCTTATGAAAATATTAAATAACACCCTAACATTTACACTAATGACCATTAGTGCAGAAACATAATACCAGTCAGAAATATTTCCAAATGTTCCAGTACTTAATTTATATAACTGATAGATTCCAGCTATTAACCCGGTTAACAATGTAAAATTTAATGTATAAATTCCAGTAACTGATTGTTTTACGAGAAACATCCCACCAAACAGTAATAGCCCAAGAAAAAAATACTCTGGGTGAAATGGGGTTTCAAATAATGGATTGTCAGCAATAAAAAATATCCAGCTAAGAATTGAATAGCCAAATGGAATAGCTAATACTCTAATATTTGAATCTATTTTATCTTTTACATAAAAAGCTCCAATAAGCGAACATAGTGAAACTATTAGAAAGCTGGGAAGAAATTCAGTACCTAATTTAGTGGCGATAAAAAAGCCAACTGTCAAGCTGGCACATATAATTGTTATTAGTTCAGTTAGTAAAATAGTCCACAATTTAATAGTTACCTTTGACGCAACGTTGAATGTAAGGATAAGTGTTAGTTATAAAATATGCATATATCCCATTAGGAAATTCTTGAGTTTTTACGGTTGCTCCATTACACTCATCAAGATTCCCAATCCCTGCCACATACTCATAATCTTGTGTAAATGTTCCCATTGGATACTGTGCAGTTGATGGTCTACCCGCATCAGGTGTAGTTTTTAACTGATAACTGGACACCATTGCTACAACGCTACTTGAGGTATTATTTGGATCACTATAACCATACAAAAGATAAATAGGAAATCCATCCACAGCCCAACCACCAAGGATTGGCTTTGACGGTATCCCAGTAGTACCAGATAGTAAATCAAGATAGCCAACAGGTAAGCCATGATAGTGATATTTCCCTGTAGGTTGGACATGACCATTATCATCATCCAAACCAAGATTAAGTGCCTTATTTGGAGACTCTGAAGATGGATTTATTGCCTCAATATTCCATACTTTGCCATCATTTCTAACTATCTCAGCGGTACCCGGATCAAGAGCTACACCATTATTCATGTATCCCACGGTCGGTGCCACAGCTTTAACAGTACCTACAGTCGGAGTAACTGTTGCGGTAAATGATGCATTTTAAGACCTAATCGTATTTGGACAATACGGATTAGGAAAGGTTGCAACTAGTTGATCTGAAGGAAGCCGATTACCAGTAAGAGTTCTTGCCGTT
>JBDHRI010000067.1:0-9826 GCA_039807465.1 Burkholderiales bacterium
CGATAGCAACATTGATACTAAGAATATCTTCCGGTAGAATGCTTTTTTGTCGCAAGCTTTCGCGGATAATTCCTTCACATAAAGAAAATTCATGCATAACTATGATTTACATCGCATAATATAGTTTATGTGCTGAATAAATTCTTCCATTTGGCAGACGACATTTGGCATGTTTTTCTGCCTTGATTTCGCCACCCTTGATAGCACAATAAACTTGTTCCGGTTTATCATAACCAGTTATCTTTATTCCACCAACAGGACATGCGCCACTATTTAGAGCCTTAACCTCACATTGGCGGTTATCCTCAAAAATACATACCTGATAAGGTTTATGGCTACCCGTATATTGGGTAACCATTTTGCCGCCATTTTGGCTACATAACCCTGAAACATTATAATTCATTAATTTTTTATATTTTTTGGCTGGCTGGCTACTATTTCCATCCGCAAATGAAAATGCCACAGTAAATGTTAATAGCATAGTTAAAAACCCTTTGCGCATAATCAATCCCCAATCTTAAATGACAAAGGTTAGAGTTTATCACCGATAGATGATATAACCACATGTATTTTAAGATTATCACACAACAAATTGTTATGAATAAATATTCTAATGAACAACTACTGCATTTAATGAATTTAAAGAAATAGTACTCCCCGGCTTAAGAGCTTTTTTCGTGATAGTACTTGCAACATTATTATCAAATATATATTCAACATTATAGTTACTGACTTTTTTCACTGTCTTATATTCTGTTGTACATTGCTGAGTAGTCTTTTGTTGTGCAACGTATTCAGGCTGATTTGAACGCTGGATTTCCCGCCCTGCCAATGCTCCTGCGGTAGCCCCGACTACAGCACCAATAGCAGTACCAACACCACCCTGCTTGACTTGATTACCGATAATACCACCAGCAACAGCCCCAGTTGCTCCACCAACTACTCCACCAGTTGTACCGTTTTTTTGGTTCTGGACATACTCAGTACTAGTCACGTTTTTGCAGCTTTGATAAGGCTTTTTTACTTCTTTGTAATTTGGCGTCACTGAAATTATTTTTACCATCTGACTAGCAACTGGTGATTGTATAGGATTAGCTTCTGTACTAACAGCGGGTGTGGCAACGGAATCTAATTCTTTTTTCATATCATAATATTTGGTAACCCCAACACTAGCCGCGGCAATACCTATAATCCCCATACCAGTTAGCAAATATGTTTTAAACCTGCTTTTGGGTGCATAAGCATTTCGTGAATAGTTATGCCTAGGCTCAGGATATCTGTCATTCCGCGGATCCATATCATAACTATATTCACGATTTCGATACTGGTTTCTTTTATGAGCCATGTTTTACCCCACTTAATTGATAGAATATATCCATAATTATATCTACTAACAGTCAGAAATAATATGATATATACTACAAAATAATTTGTAATAAAAAAAGCCTGCAAAAATGCAGGCTTTCCATAATTCTGAAACGAATTAACGTTTAGAGAACTGTTTGCGGCGACGTGCTTTACGTAAACCACATTTTTTACGTTCAACTTCACGAGCATCACGAGTAACAAAACCAGCTTTTGACAGCGCAGGTTTTAATTCTGGGTTAAAGTCGATCAGAGCACGAGTAATACCATGACGAACAGCACCAGCTTGACCTGATTCACCACCACCCAATACATTAACTTTAATATCGAATGTAGATAAATGTTCAACAAGCTCAAGCGGCTGACGCACGATCATACAGCTTGTAGGACGAGCAAAGTATTTATCATACTCTTTGCCATTAACTTCAATTTTACCTGAACCTTTAATGATAAACACGCGCGCTACTGAACTTTTACGGCGACCTGTACCATAATTATAGTTTCCAACCATTTAATGTAATCCTATTAAATTTCTAATTGCTTAGGTTGTTGAGCAGCATGCGGATGAGATTCACCAGCATATACCTTTAATTTTTTGATCATAGCATAACCTAAAGGACCTTTTGGTAACATTCCTTTAACTGCATTAATCAAAATTTTCTCAGGTGCTTTTTCCAACATCTGGTTGAAAGTACGCGAGTAAATACCACCAGGATAACCAGTGTGACGATAGTATATTTTTTGCAATGTTTTTTTACCAGTAACAACTAGTTTATCAGCATTGGTAACAACTACAAAATCACCAGTATCTACATGCGGTGTATAAATAGCTTTATGCTTACCACGTAATACGTGAGCAATTTTAGATGCCAGACGACCTAATACTTTATCTTCTGCATCTACAACAAACCACTCGTGATTTACTTCATGAGCTTTTGCCGAAAATGTTTTCATATATGAGTTCCTAATTTTTAATAATTACAAATATCTGAGCATTTAACTCAGTGCCTACGACATAAAATATTTGTAACGGTAAGTGGTAGGCGTGGATTATAGCATAGTATCACCAAAAAGCTCAAGCCATTGGATACATTTTTTTAAAGTCATTGACAGCGCTTATTCGGCTGTGTTAAATTTTTGTCTTTATTAGTATTTTCTAAATTTATGAAACCAAAAACGCCTGCCATATTCAAGAACGTCTTTATCATCTCAACTGTTGTAATTGCCGGATTAGCTTGGACGCTCAAAATAACCTATGAAAGTTACCTAACCCGCAAAAAAATCCACGAAGGATTTTTGATTATTACTGCCATACAAAATCGTCTGGAAGGCTACGCCGATGAAAATTCTGGCATTCCATATTATCCCAAACTGGATAACGAATCTTTTGGATTACCCAATCCATTTAAAATAAGTGGAACTTATATAAATCAGGTTACAGCATTAAAACCGCAAAATAGTAGCGAAATTTCACTTATAGCAACAGTGAATACCACCGAAATACCAAACCTTGAAAATGGAGATGACTACCCACTAACTTCACCCCATGTAAGATTTACTGGACGATATACACATGGAGGTATAATCTGGCAATGCAGCTCTGATCTTGCGCAAAGATATCTACCAGACAATTGTCATGGTACATAAAAAAAGAGTGCAATTGCACTCTTTTTTTATTCAGTTTCGGCTAAGCCATCATCAATAGCTTCAGTTTCAATGACCTTCTCTAAATCAACAAGTTTTTCACCATCAGATAGATCAATCAGTTTGACTCCCTGAGCTGAACGCCCTGTTTCACGAATACTATCCACTTTAGTACGAATCAGGACACCACCAGTTGTAATCAGCATGATTTCATCTTCGTCAGCAACTAGTTTTGCGGCAACTAGTTTACCATTACGAGCAGACTCACCAATTGCCTTAACACCCTGAGTTCCACGTGAAGCAAGTCGATATTCAGCAACAGTAGTTCGTTTACCATAACCATTTTCAGTTGCGGTTAATACATTATCATTAACATCATCAGTAGTTAATAAAGCAACTACTTTACAATCATCACCAAGTTTGATTCCACGAACGCCGCGTGCCTGACGACCCATAGCACGAACTTCCTCTTCATTAAAGCGAACTGCCTTACCACCATCAGAGAAAATCATGATTTCTCGTTTACCGTCAGTTAATTCAACTCCAGCAACATGATCACCATCATCAAGACCAATCGCAATAATACCTCGACTACTTGGGCGAGAGAACTCACTTAAATTAACCTTTTTCACTACACCCTGCTCGGTTACCATAAAGACAAATTTATCTTCACTAAAATCTTTTACTGGCAAGATATTAGTAATTTTTTCATCCATCTGTAATGGTAGAAGATTAATGATCGGTTTACCACGTGTAGTACGGCTACCTTCAGGCAGATTATAAACTTTCAACCAGTACATGCGCCCAAGTGTTGAGAAGCATAATACATAGTCGTGCGTATGCGCAATAAAGAGATTTTGAATATAATCATCCTCACGCGTTGCCGCAGCAGTTTTACCACGTCCACCACGTTTCTGGGTACGATACTCGTCTAGCGACTGAGTTTTAACATATCCCTCTTTAGATAAAGTTACAACCATATCTCGTGGCTTAATCAGATCTTCCATATCAATATCAGCTGAATCAAACTCAATCTCGGAACGACGTTTGTCGCCAAACTGTTCCTTGATATTCGTCATTTCAGTTGCGATAATCTGATTTACCCGTTCTGGTTTATTCAAGATGTCAATTAAGTCAACAATCAGATCCATGATTTCATGGTATTCCTGAGTAATTTTCTCTTGTTCCAGCCCAGTTAAGCGTTGCAAACGCAGTTCTAATATTGCCTGCGCTTGAATTTCAGATAAATAATACGTACCATTAATCAAGCCAAAGCGCTTATCAACACCATCCGGACGCACATATTCAGAATCAACTCGCGACATCATAGTAACAACCAGCGAAGATTCCCAACTGCGTTCCATCAAACGACCTTTGGCTTCAACTGGAGTTTGTGAAGTTTTGATAATTTCTATCATTGGATCAACATTTGCTAATGCCACCGCCAAACCTTCGAGAATATGTCCGCGATCTTTGGCTTTTCTTAGTTCAAACAATGTCCGGCGCGTTACGACTTCACGACGATGATAGATAAATTCTTCAATAATTGATTTAAGATTAAGTAAGCGCGGCTGACCATTAACCAGCGCTACCATATTAATACCGAAGCTATCCTGCATCTGGGTTAGTTTATAGAGGTTATTCAGCATCACATTGGCATTTTCACCACGGCGCAACTCAATTACCACTCGCATCCCGGATTTGTCCGACTCATCTCGAATCTCGCTAATACCTTCAACTATCTTTTCTTTGACCAGCTCACCAATGCGTTCACATAGCTTAGCTTTATTTACTTGGTATGGTAATTCATCAATAATTATTGCCTGTCGGTCTTTGGCAATATCTTCAAAATGAGTACGGGCACGCATGATTACACGACCACGTCCAGTTTTATAACCTTGATGGATATCCTTGATACCAAAAATTATTCCCGCTGTTGGAAAGTCGGGCGCTGGAATAATTTCGATCAATTCTTCAATAGTAATTTCTGGGTTAGCCAAAAGCGCTAGACAACCATCAATTACCTCAACTAAATTATGCGGAGGCATATTAGTTGCCATCCCCACGGCAATCCCAGTCGTTCCATTGATTAACAGATTTGGAATGCGCGTTGGCATAACTAACGGTTCAGATTCAGAGCCATCATAATTTGGACCAAAATTTACGGTTTCCTTGTCAATGTCAGCCAGCATTTCATGGGCAATTTTTGACATCCGGATTTCGGTATAACGCATAGCTGCCGGAGAATCACCATCAACTGAACCAAAGTTCCCCTGCCCATCAACAAGCATATAGCGTAACGAAAATGGTTGTGCCATCCGAACTATCGTATCATATACCGCAGTATCACCGTGAGGATGGTATTTACCAATCACATCACCGACAATACGCGCCGATTTCTTGTATGGTTTATTCCAGTCATTGGAAAGCTCGTGCATGGCATATAATACTCGGCGATGAACCGGCTTTAAACCATCACGAACATCAGGAAGAGCACGTCCAACAATTACGCTCATCGCGTATTCAATATAGGACTGTTTCATCTCCTCTTCAATATTGATATTTACAACTTCTCGTGCAAATGAATTAATCAATGGCGACTGATCATTACTCATCGGATACCTTTAATTCTAAAATCCGTTATCTAAAAACTTAAAACAGCCAGTATTTTACCACATCCACAGAGCATGCAACATACTCAAGCATAAGGCAGAAATTTGAAGCTATTTTAATAATTCAGAATTATTAATTCTTGGCTTTAAAAACCAGATCACAGCAATAACCGCAATTACTCCAAGTACTGTATCAACAATCCGGTGCTCGGTTATCAAATAGCCATCTGGCTCAATAAGATTCATCATCACCGTAACAGCAATAGTTAGGAAAAACGTATATGCACCATAATGGCGAGCTAACGCAATCACCATTAGGAACATCAAAGGTAACATGAGTAATGAAAGCAGAATTTTTGATGAAATCAACATAATTAAAACAAATGCCAATACACTGCCAAGTAAAGTTCCAGTAAGGCGATGGGTGATTTTTTTCTTGGAAACATCCAGGTCGGACTTTAATAACAGCATTGCTGTCATGGGTACCCAATAGCCCTGCGGTAAACTAAACATATAAGAAATGGTATTACCAATCACAACGGCTAAAGTAAGTAATACCGCAAAGCGCAAGTGTTTGCGACAGTCAGGAAAAAGCCTTGCCAAACTAAGAGCTCGGGCTTTAGTCTCAATATCATCTTTAATCGGAAATTTTTTATACCATAAGTAAGCGGCAAGCCAAGTTAATAAGCCTCCTATAGCAAAGAAAAAACCATACCAGATTGCACCAGGTAATTTATCTGGCATTCCACTACCAACGATAAATAAATCAGCGCTAAATAAGAAGATACTTGATAGCATATGGTCAGCACTGGTGCTAAAAGCCACCAATGGAATTAAAATCAGTAAACCTAGTGTTGTTAGCCAGTATGAATGCCCAAGATAGCTACCCATAAAAAAGGCAAAGCCAACTATGATTGATGAAGCAAAGGTATAGCGAAGTCGGCGATTCAATGAACCACGTAGCGCAATAGTTTGGAGTAATCCTATTACAAGAGCACCGATAAGTGCCATCAGGACATTTAGGTTCTCTAGTTTAAGAATTGAATGGATTAGCCCAAACAGGGAAACAATAACCCCAGATTGCACACCAAGGACAATCGTTGCCTGATGTCTGGTTTCAAAATATTTCTGTTTTAATTCTGCTAGCATCACCTCTCCTCATAAACTGTTAACTTGAATATGTATTATACAGGATAAATCTACTCTATGATTACTACCGCATATGGTTCTAGCTCAATATCATTATATCTGACGCCATGATTATTATGATTAAGAATAAAATCAGTATTGCCCCGGTGGATAATCTCAATTCCATCGGGAGTTAGTCTTGCCGAGATACCCTGTAGCTTCAGTACCTGAGAAGCCAGATCAAGCCAAAACTCGGTATCATCAATGCCTGTTGCGATGTGGATTAATTTCCCCGAGCCAATAGTAGTTTCAGTTACGGCACCATAGCTGGCAAATTCATCGGTATAATTATACAGGATTTGGCTGGTACTTCCATCGATAACTTCAAGCATATCGCGCCATACGCTAGCATGATATTCTGCACCTAAAGTATTCCGAACTGCGACTTTGCTATTATTACCAAGTGATTCGATATAATAGGCTTTTAGCCCGGCAATTTTAAGCCAAGGGTTATTTTGATTAAAATAAACTGCGTTATCCTGATCTTTAATTGCAGCCCGAAAAGAGCTAATCACAATACCGCCATTTTGCATAAAATCAACTAACTTTGCGATCTGCTCTTTAGTTAGTAACAACGGCGCAGGTAACAATATCACTTTATAAGTATTGATTGATTGCCTAATATCAATCACATCAATAGCCACGTTATGGCGGGCAAAACCCTGATAAAGGCGGAAATGCTCGTGATGGATATCCATTGCAACTGATTGTGGCTGGATTTTCCAAGCAAAGATATTATCTGGATTGTAAATTAATGCAACTTCAGCTTTAATCGGCTGATTAATCTCATGTTGGTATTTACGCGCTTCACTAAAAACTTGTTGCATTTCGTGATAACGTGGACCATCCTCATTATCATGATCTAGTACGCCATAGCAAAACTGCTCTGCACCTTTGGTAGCTGTGCGCCAACGAAAATAAATAAGATTATTGCAGCCATGGAGCATTGCCTGCCACGACCATAATCGAGCCTGTCCCGGACGCGGTAAATAGCCCATAATTGTATGCGCTTGAGCACCGATTAACTGCTCGGTTATCCAGAAGTTTTTCCCCGGCAAAAAACCACGTGTCTGATCCAGCTTCATGGCAATCTTACCATATTCGACTGGTTGTTCCAAGCCACCCCAAACTGGGTAGTTATTGAGAGCGACTACATCCAGACATTCAGAAATATCGGTGAAATTCTGCGCCTTATTATAATAGTCTCCTGGGTAATTATGGGTAATTTCTTGATTTTGTCGGACTATCTTACGTAGTAGCGCAGCTTGTTCACAGGTAAAGCGAGTAATGGTTTCTGCCCGGAAACGGTAAAAATAAAGCATCAAACCCGGATTTTTTGCCGGAATAGTTGGCTTAGGTAATTCTATCTCACTAAAATCATTATAGCTTTGCGACCAAAAAACCGTACCCAAGCGATAGTTAAGCTCTGCTACCGAGTTAAACTGATCTTGCAAGTAGTTCTGAAATTCGCGCTCGCAATGATTACAATAGCACCAGTCGCTAGTTTCGTGCCCAAGTTCATTATCAATCTGCCAAGCAACTACTGCCGGATGCTTCGCATAAGCTTGTGCCATTTTGGTGGTGATTAGCGCACTTTTCTCACGATAAACTGGTGAGTTAAGGCAAGCCTGCCGCCGTCCACCGAAATGGCGCTTAACGCCAAATTCATCAATAGATAACACTTCCGGATATTTTTTGGCAAGCCACGCCGGTAGCGTTGCGGTTGGTGTTCCGAGCATCACCTTTAAGCCATAGTGTTCCGCTCGATCTAATACCTGGGCGAAATAATCAAAGCTAAATTGCCCTTCTCTTGGTTCCATTAAATGCCAAGCAAATTCAGCAATCCGGATGCAATTAACCCCAGCACTCACCATCCGTGCCAAGTCTTGTTCGAGAAATTGGGCATCCCATTGCTCGGGATAGTAATCTACACCTAAATACATATTAGTTTTCTTTCATTCTGTTTCTTGAGTGTTTTGTTTATTTATTTCTTCAATGATACTATTAAAAAAAATACCCAACTAAAGTTCATTAATCAGATTTTTTCTAACATCCCCAGACCTGATTAGGATTTTATGTTGAATTTAATCTTTACAAATAAGTCACTATAATAACACAGTTAATATCCAATTACCTCTACACCCCAAACAAAAATGCTCCAAAAATATGACAACAATTCAAATAAGAGTAGACAAAAATGTCTACTGAGGCAATTAAAAGGCAGTGCTACAATCATCCTGCTAATAACGTAAATATAGAGATTGGAATATGATATTTAATACATTTAAAAGACTGCTAACGCCAGCAATCGTAGCATTAGTTACTGCTTATGACTTCAATTTATTTCTAATTAAGAGGACAATCTAATGTCCAAACATATAAAACAATATTTAGGATGGTTAACTCCGTTAGCTGCAATCATATTAGCCTCCTGCAGTGGCAGTGGTAGCAATACCAATAATAACGGCAATGCGAACAATGGAGATGCCAGTATGTTGCAGATATTAACACCCAAGATAATTTACAGTAGAACTGCAAGTGTCAGCAATGGCTATGTAACAATAATAAATCCAACTGCTACCACCATCAAAAATCTTTCCTATAGCTTAAATAATTCAGTTGGCTCAGGTGGCAGCGTCTCGATTGATGAAGCAAGCGCCGCAAATTGTACTGTGATTGCTGCCAACAGTCAGTGTAATATCAAGTTGAACGTAGCGGCTGGTGCGGTAGCTGGAAGTCTTGGCTTTAACGCCAGCAATAATGGTTCATTACTGGCTAAAATGCTGAAATCAGTTCAAGTTGATAGAGTCATGCAATTGCCTGTCGGGATTGAACAAGCTTACTATAACAGTATAGCTGGTGCTGATGGAATTACCCTCAGCTATTACCATAAGGTAATTGCCGGAGTACCATATATTTTGGTAAGTGGAATTATTGCTTCCGATAAAGCTGGAAATTTGAATAAAATAGTTCTAGTTGACATTAAGGGTAATCAAATTCCCGACCAAGAATTGATT
>JBDHRI010000068.1:0-9796 GCA_039807465.1 Burkholderiales bacterium
AGCCTCGGTAAGTGTAGTAGCATCGGCTATCGCAAACGGCACATCAAGAAACCTTGCTAGTGTCTGAGCTAAAAGCGTTTTACCCGACCCTGTTGGTCCAATTAATAGAATATTACTCTTAGCTAGTTCAATATCATCTTGACTTTGCTTATTAGAACGCACACGGTGAAAATGATTATAAACAGCAACTGACAAAATTTTCTTTGCCTGTTCCTGACCAATTACAAATTTATCCAGCTCGGAATTTATCTCGCGCGGAGTAGGAATTGGTTTCTCAACTTCAACGGCTTCCTGAGAACTAATATCTTTATCATCAGGCGCTGATTTTAGTATTTCTCCGCACTGCTTAATACATTCGTCACAAATAAAGCCCTGCTGCCCAGCAATCAGATGCTTAACCTGATTCTCCAGTTTACCACAAAATGAACATTTTTTTGTCATGCTTACTCCATTTCCCGGCGGCTATTTAAAACTTTATCAATTAAACCATAATCTACAGATTCTTGACTAGTCATAAAGTTATCACGATCAGTATCGCGTTCAATTTCTTCAATGCTGCGACCTGTATGTTTCGCTAACATTTCATTTAATTGGCGTTTCATAAAAAGGATATTTTTAGCATGGATTTCGATATCAGATGCTTGCCCCCTAAATCCACCAAGTGGCTGATGTATCATCACCCGTGAATTAGGTAACGCAAAACGCTTACCTTTAGTACCAGCAGACAATAAAAATGCACCCATGCTACAAGCTTGACCAATACATAAAGTACTTACATCACACTTAATAAAATTCATAGTATCATAAATTGACATACCTGCGGTAACTGAACCACCTGGTGAATTAATGTAAAAGTAAATATCTTTATCTGGATTTTCAGCTTCCAAAAATAACATTTGTGCTACTACTAAATTAGCAGTCTGATCATTAACTTCACCAACTAAAAATATAATTCGATCACGTAATAAGCGCGAATAAATATCAAAGGAGCGTTCACCTCTAGCACTTTGCTCTACTACTACTGGAACCAAATTATTCATTTCCAACATCTTTTACTTACCTTTCAATACTTTGCTTAACTCTGATTTATCTTCATAATGGAATGCCTGCATAGTTTGAACCACATCAGCAAATGCCGGATTAGCACCCAACTGTTTGATAAACTGATCCTGATAGTAAGGATATGCATGAACCAGAAGATTTGCATATTTATTAGCACCTTCGTTATCACCAAGCATTTTATGGATAATTACCTGTTTAAATAAAGAACCAGGATATGGCAGATCAAATGCCAGAAGATCAATATACTTCAACTGTTCCTGTGGCGTCATAGCACTACTCGTTGCCTGAGAACCTGGCATAATATAATTATCAAGTACCATCATAGCTGGTAATGACCACATGCTATTATTATCAATAAATTGACGCAATCCAGTTACATTTGCCACATAATCATCATAATCAGTTGGCGTCTGGGTATATGCGGTTAACTGGTTATTCGCCTGATATGCATTATAAGCAACCAACATTAAAGCTGCAACGATAATTCCACCTGATGTTTTCACTATCCCATTGATGTCAATCGAATATTTTGCTGGAGCAAAAGCTAGAAAAATCACCAATAACACTTGGAAATATGCGTACCATAATGGATACTCAAGGAAACTGTGTGTCAAAATTGGCACGGTCAAAAATACCACAAACAAACTCTGTGGTGTATTTACCTTCTTAAGTAACAGATACAAAGAGTAGCCAATACCATAAACTATAGTAATAAATGTCCCAATAATACCTGTTTCAGCCATCACATTAAAAAGACTATTATGACAATGGGTATATAGCTTCATATTTTGCGGTATATACATAAACTGCTCGGTAAGCATAATATAAATACCCTCACGTGGATACTGATACCAGCCAACACCAAATAAAGGATGATGCATGAAAAGCACTATTGCTTTATACCATTCATAAAAACGACGATAAGTACTTTGCCCAATAGCGTCACCAGATAAACGCGCAATACCCGTAGTAACTGACTCTGGATGAGCGGAAAATGCTGCTACAATTTTTGGCAACATAAATTGAACAGCGATCAACCCAATAAAGAACCCAACTAGAACCACCGCTATTTTCTTCATTGCCAGTTTATTATCTTCGTTATTACGATTACTAAATACTTTCCAGCCTGCAATAAACAAGATAATTACATAATATAGTAAAACCCCACGTCGTGCCGTAAAGGTAATAGCTAATGCAAATAATAAAGCATAAGCAATAAAAACAATTAAATTAATTTGACCAATGAAAAATAGATAACATAAAGCAACAACACCAATTGACATAAAGTCGGTAAATTGATTTGGCTGTCCAATATTGCCAAAGATATTTGATCCATCACCTGGATTATCAGGAGATACTAAAACCCAGTCAGAAAAAGCAGCAGCCTTACCAGTATATTGCATATAAGCTATAATCGCCTGTAAGGTAGCTGAAATAACCAATGACCAACATAAAATTAAAAGTATTCGCTCCTGAATAATCTGATCACCATCAACAACCGAAGTAATTCCAATTGCAACCAGCCCCATAATAAAGAAGAGCATCGCAACATAGTAGTTATTACCGGGAAAATAAATATGTACAAACAATGGCTGGATGAGAATAAAAACAGCAAAGGCAAAGGAGGCTATTGCTACCGGAGAGATTTTTAGCTTTGCTCTAGTAAATACTGCAACCGCAAAAAGGAGGACTCCACCAATCAAACTTACCGATTCAGAATAAAATTTTGAAATTGGAAAGTAAGCATAGGGAATCGCAAATGGAACAATGCACAATACAGCTAGGATTACACCAACTGCAACCGTCATTATTTTATCGTTCATCAATAGCTCCAAAATATAACACTAATTATAGATTATGAATAAACATCTGCAATTAACAATTATGCTACAAGCTCGTAAAGAGCCGTCATTAAACGTCAATCACGCCAAAAAGAGTACCAAGGCATATCCTGAAATTCCCACTCTTTTTGTATATATCTGCTTTTGGGGAAATTCATGGCTAGTACCCGCTGGGTTTGCTGACTTAAAGTCAATTCTCCCAAGTTACGGTATGCTGCCACCTGCATTGCAAGAGCCTCTTCAACATAAATTGTATTTGGATAGTTACGAATTAATGCCTGTGCCCGATTTATTGCAGCGAGATAAGCTTTAATCTGCATATAATGCCTAGCTCTAAATAATTCTCCACGCGCCAAGGCATTAACCAGTCGGTTCATTTTATCTCTGGCATCTGGCGCATACTTGGAATTAGGATATTTTTTGACTAATTCCGAGAAAGCAAAATAGGCATCACGTAAGCCTTTGGGATCCCGTTCACTTAAATCCTGTTTACTAAAACTGGATAATAAACCGTTATCATTGTAATAGTTTATATACCCCTTCAGATAAAGAGCATAATCCATATTAGCATTAGTTGGGTATGTCCTAATAAATAAATCAATTTCAGGAATTGCCAACTCAGGAGTATCACTATTATAGTATGCATATGCCAGATCCAGCATACCCTGCTGTGCATAAATACCATATGGGTAAGTTGCCTCAAGTACCTCGTAAAGCTTGATTGCTTTACTCCAGCTATGTTTTGCCAACTGGGTACTTGCTTCATTATAAAGCTTCTCAACTGACCAGCCCTTTGTTTCTTCACGAATAGGATCCAGACTATCAGAAGAGCAGGATGCAACAAAAAGTGCTACAATAACTGGTATAAAAATTTTACGCAATGAACTTAGCATTATGAATCTTTACGCCCAATCAAATTTTAAAATTACCATCTCAGATGTTGAATCGGAAAATATTGCTTTTAATATACCAAACAGCTACATTGGCATACGTACCGATGCAGCATTAGCCGAGATTATAACAGATTTATCCAGAAGCAAATTAACAAATTGGCTAAAGGCTGGACACATCCTGATTAATGGAAAACAGGCACGCCCCAAAGACAAAGTGGCAGGAGATGAAGAGGTTGTCATTACCCCGCCATTTGATGAAGAACAAAACTCATTTAGCCCGGAAAACATAGAGTTAAATGTCATTTATGAAGATAAGCAAGTTATAGTCATAAATAAACCAGCAGGATTAACTGTGCACCCCGGAAATGGCAACTGGTCTGGCACGTTGCTAAATGGATTACTGTACCATTATCCTGAACTGTCAAATATCCCACGCGCAGGCATAGTCCACCGCCTAGATAAGGATACCACCGGATTAATGGTTGTTGCTAGAACACTAGGAGCACAGATTGATCTAGTTAAACAACTTCAGGATCGAAGCGTTAGCAGGATTTATCGCGCCATTGTTGAGGGTAATCCACACAAAGAGGGAATTATTAATAAAAATATTGGGCGCGACATGAATAATCGCCTGAGAATGACAACCCTTGAATTTGGCGGCAGAGAGGCAATTACCCGCTATCGAGTTTTAAAACAGTTTAAATCCATGAGTTATATTGAATGTAAACTTGAAACTGGACGGACTCATCAGATTCGGGTACATATGAAAGATCGTGGTCATCCATTAATTGGGGATCCGGTATATGGCACCCGTAAAATAAACTACAGTCCGGAAGTGGTAAATGCAATAGAAGAGTTAAAGAGACAGGCATTACACGCGATAAAACTCTCTTTTATACACCCAGAAACTAAAGAACCTATTCATTTTAAAAGCCGTCTAGCTGAAGATATCCGCAATTTACTAAAAGCATTAACCCTTGATGAAGAAGCTGACTTTGCTGACGATGACTGGGATAATGAAGACGATAATAATTGGGAGGTTATCTATGCATATGACCACTAATAGACCGATCTTCTTGCAAGCAATGTGGAATGTACCAGCAAATATCCATACCTGCATTACAACTTCAGTAAATGATTTTAATATTGCAAACCATGTTAATGATGACCCATTAAAAGTAACTAATAATCGCGCTACTCTTGAGAAGATACTACCCTCAACCCCATTTTGGTTAAACCAGACTCATGGTACAGATGTAATAAATTTAGGCACAAAACAACCCTCCGGCACCCCCAATGCAGATGCGATATATACAAATATTGCCAATAAAGTTTGTGTCATAATGACCGCTGATTGCCTACCAATCTTATTAACCAATAAAACTGGTGATTTTGTAGCGGCAATCCATGCAGGTTGGCGTGGATTAATTAATGGAATAATTGAAAAAACAGTCCTACAGTTAAATATCAGTTCGCCAGAACAAGTACTAGCCTTTATTGGTCCAGCAATCTGTCAAAGCTGTTTTGAAGTTGATAATACTGTATTTACTGAATTTAAGAAAAAAGACCTAGAAACCTGCCAGCATTTTATATCAGGAGCTAGCCCTGATAAATATCAGGCAGATTTAAGAAAAATTGCAGCATTAAAACTAGTTCGACTTGGGCTATTAGATAAAAACATTAGTAATCGCGACATCTGTACTAAATGTAATCCTCAATGGTTTTATTCATATCGGGCAAATTCGCAAACAGGAAGAATAGCCACTCTAATCTGGAAAGACTAATATTACGCCGGATTATTACCACTAGATGGCAGCATTATTTTTTGTCGATAGTAGCGTAACTCTTCTATTGATTCGTGTATATCTGCCAGTGCTTCGTGCTTGTTATGTTTTTTAAATCCATCCAGAATTTCTGGATACCAGCGTCTGGCTAGTTCTTTTATACTACTTACGTCAACATTTCTATAATGTAAATACGACTCTAATTCAGGCATATATTTAACAATAAACTTTCGATCTTGATAAATTGTGTTTCCACATAATGGAGATTTATTCTTATATATATATTTCTTGATTAACTTTAGAAGCTCCTTTTCAGCAAGCGCAATTTCAATACCTACTGACTTCACCCGCTCTATAAGCCCTGATCTGGTATGAGTGCTAACATTCCACTTGTCCATTTTTGCCAGTTCTGCCTCTGGCTGTGCTATAGCATAACTTTCACTTTCAGCAAGAACATTCAGCTGACCATCAGTAATAACCACGGCAACTTCCAGTATCACATTATTTGCTGGGTCAAGCCCCGTCATTTCCATATCTAACCAAACCAAATTATACTCATTTTTTGCTACCGTCATCTGACACTTTCTAAAATTAAGATTTATCCTCGCACTATTAATTTTGCTATAACTTACATTAAATTTACATAGATGATTCAGCCACTCGATAAAAATTTTCAAAAGACGATTCATTGCCAACTTGCAATTGCAGCAAGTTCTGCTCTGGTTTAAAACTTAATATAACTTTCATTGAAGATTCAGAACCGTCACACACCAAGTCATTTTTGGAAAGAGTAATCTCCCCAGTACATGAATTAGATAACTTAATTATAGCTGATTCGTAGGAATTCAATTCAACATTAATTTTATAATCACCAGCTATTGTTTCATCAATAACAAGAATATTTCCATTATCATTTTGCCATCTATCAGCAATACTTTTATGTTCTTTATCAGAGCATGATAACTGCAATGTAATTAGTATCGATAAAAAACAGCAGTTACCAAAGGTTCTGAACATGAAATATTCCTTATTTACGTCGTTTATGACATTTTCCTGCGGTATCTTTTAATTCTATATATGAACGGTCACATTTACGACATTTATAAACAACCTGACTATCACTCTCATGTCTTTCCATTTCTTCTTCATGTACCTGACAATAACCATGATTTTTTACTGACAGAGAAAATGACTGTTGAGAATCATTTAAAACACTGGTATGAACAGCATCTGAACGTAAGGCACTATTGTTTGCTTGAAGCATAGTTTATACTCCCTTGAATATTATAACGTCAATTATATTTTATTTTCACCCAAAGCATCGATAGCCTTGATTGTAACATGTCATTTTCTTCGTATCAAACTTGAGCAGCACTTATTAAATAAAGCACTTTGAATTTGGAAGCCAGCACCTCACAGATATATAAAATTAAATTATTACATATCAAGCACTTAAATAAAAGCAGCAACATTCAACATTTAACATCAAAAACATCTGCAAAATTACAACAATTCTACCTATTAAAAAGTATTGAAGCTGCTAAAATAATGGAATTAGATTCACTTAACTTTAGAGAATAAAATGGGGAAATCACTTAAAATACTAACCGGAATATTAGTTGTCATCATCATATTATTTGCTACCGTAGCTGTTGGCATTGTCACACTAGTAGATCCAAACCAATATAAGAATACAATTTTGGCAGTAATCAAAAAGCAGACTGGTTCAGAATTTAGCATGGGAAATGTAAAATGGGGACTGGTTGGTTCAACCTTAGGATTGATAATTAACGATGTTTCTCTAATCACCAATCCAGAAATTAATCGTTCACCTATATTTACAATAAACCGGATGGAATTAGGACTTAACCTGCTGCCACTACTAGATAAAAAAATAAGCATAAATAAAATGTTTATTGATAATGGCAAAATTAACCTTGTTACCAATGAAGTTCAAAATAACTGGAGCTTTCCCCTAAATAATAAACTTGATAGTGTAAATTACAGCCTAGATCTTCACGAAATAAAGATCACTAATACTAGTTTCGCTTACACCAATCTTGTCAATAACCTATCTACCAGCCTACAAAACATTAACCTAATATTATCGCCAACCACAATCGGGAGCATAAATTACTACTCCCAATCGAATCTTCTTAGCCTTAATAAAGTAAAATTCAACCTAAATAATCTCGTTACAGGTACACTTGATTTAAGCTATGCAGATAATTTATTTAATCTAAATTATTCAACTGATTCTTTTGCGCTAATCCCACTAGCGAATAGTATCGGCATAAGCAATTTACCGAAGATATTTTCAAGTAAACAACTTCAGCAAATGACAGTAAGTTCCAATATCAGTGGCACAGATAAAAATCTAAATATCAGTAATATTCAAATCACTACTCCAGATAGCCAAATAAGGGGTAAAGTAACCGTGAACTCATTCAATCCCATAAGTGGATATAACTCAATTCAGATTAATTATCTTGATATCGCAGATTATATTAACCTGAATGGTTATCGCCTAAAAGCCAGCAATTTTACCTCTCAGGGTAACTTTGTTGAACGGGATAAGCAGATCTATGCAGACCAGGATGTTGCTATCCAGAATTTAATATTATACGGCTATAACCTGCATAGTCTCTCAGTAAAGATAGCAACTATTTTAAGTAACCCGGTAAAGATCATAAGTGTGCCGTTGACTATCACACAAATTCAGGACTCAATTGCAGCCGCAAATACCAAAGGGCAAAAAAACCTAGCTATAACAAGTAACCTTGGTCGGCTTACAAGTAAAGTTACATATACAGGTAAAACTATTGAAAACCATAACTTAGTCTTATCAGGTCCCGATTTACGTGCCAATGCAAATGGAAGGCTGGACATCGATAGGAATTATATGAATTATCAAGTAAATACACAATTTGTTGCTGATCCAAACAGCCTTACTGGAAAAATCATCTACCCAGCAACTATTTCCGGACGTCCTGACAACCCAGATAATTCGATAGACTGGACTAGCGTTAATAAACAGATTGCTCAAAACCTAGGAGGGTCACTGATTAATACGGGGAAAGATGTAGGCAAAGCTACTGGTTCAACTGTAAAAAAAATTGGCAACACAATTAAAAGTTGGTTTTAAGCGCCTCATTATTTGATAATAATTAGTCGAATCAGGCTTGATATAACATTGACTTTAAATAAGCATAAAGAAGTTGCAGCAGGGGTACTGTTGCAACCATAAGTAAGCAAATAACTTTCTAATTTATGAATTTAATCAGACTTTCAATTGGACGCCGTGTTTTTGGTCGCACTGGCTCATTAAGCCGATAACCAAGAAAGCAAAATACAGCAACTTGGTAGTTTTCTGGATCAAGAACCTTATGTTTTAATAAAATCTGGTTTATTTCATCCGAAACAAATCCTTCAACCGGACAGGAATCAATACCAATGATTGCCGCAGCAGTCATCAAATTACCCAAGGCTATATATGCCTGCTTTGCTGCCCACTCTACCAAATAGCGTGAGCTTTCTGATATTTTAATTTCTCTCAGCTGGTGTTCTTTTACAAGTCCTGTATATAACTCAACAACTTCTGCTGGTGCTTGCTGAACATCACGCAGCACATAATGAAAATACCCATCATCAACAGTTACATCTTTTCTGGCTGCAAACATTAATGCATGGCTGGCACTAAACAGCTGTTTTTGAGCACCCCACATATGTGGATGTAATTCCTTCAGTAACTCCTGATTAGATAAAACAAAAACATCATAGGGCTGCAAACCAAATGATGATGGTGAGAGACTGATGGTATCAAAAAGAAACTTTATATCATCCTCGCTGATTTTTTGTCCAGCAATAAACTCTTTACATGCATGACGCCATTTATATGCCTCAATTACGCTTTGCCTAGTAATCATAATCAAACCCTTTACTGAAAATACTTTACAGCCGCAAGTATAACTCATAAGTATTAATAAATAGACAGGATAATTTCCCAGCCTAAACATTTACATGGGTTGAATCATTCAAGTTAAAAATAGTTAGCATCAACACCTAAATCATCTGAGTTTTGCATAAGCGTACTTTCTTTTTACAATAACACTTAATCCAATAAACATTGCAAATAAGAATCATTTGCATTTATAATAATGAGCTGGATAATAATATTTCATGGAAGGTTGGTAATGACAAAAAAAATCCTCACTGC
>JBDHRI010000069.1:0-9782 GCA_039807465.1 Burkholderiales bacterium
CACAAGATTACGCAACTCAATTAAGTCCGCACTTATCCTAAAGTTTGAATAATACTCATGTATTTCTTCTTTCAAAAGGTTAATCCGGTGAATTGCACGCTCGAGGCGCTTCGTAGTTCTAACAATTCCAACATAATCCCACATTAGCCTACGAAGCTCATCCCAATTATGGGCAATCACAATTTCTTCATCTGCATTAGTAACTTGTGATTCATCCCAATCTCGAGATACAACAGCACTTTTACCACCATGATCCAGAATTTTTTCAACTAACCCCTTACCAACAACCAAACACTCAAGTAAAGAGTTACTAGCCAAACGATTCGCCCCATGCAATCCAGTATGTGCACATTCACCAACGGCATAAAGCCCGGAAATATCGGTTTTACCATGCAAATCAGCAATTACACCACCACAGGTATAATGTGCTGCGGGCACAACGGGAATCGGTTCTTTACAAATATCAATCCCCAATGATTTACATTTTGCGTGTATCGTTGGAAAATGCTCTAAAATAAAATCCTCGCCTTTGTGAGATATATCAAGGCAAACATGATCAACTCCAGATTTTTTCATTTCGTAATCAATAGCTCTGGCAACAATGTCTCGTGGGGCAAGCTCCAGACGTTCATCATGAAACTTCATAAATCGAACCCCATTAGGTAAAGTAAGTATCCCTCCTTCACCACGAACAGCTTCTGAAATTAAAAAAGACTTAGCTTGCGGATGATATAAACAGGTTGGGTGAAACTGAATAAACTCCATATTGGCGACCCGACAGCCAGCCCGATAAGCCATTGCTATACCATCCCCCGTTGCCACATCCGGATTTGTGGTATATAAATATGACTTCCCTGCACCACCAGTTGCAAGAATTACCCCACTGACTGAATTAAAAGTTTCAACCTGTCCATTAATTGTATTTAGCACATAAACACCAACACACTGCTTTGATTCATTAGTTGTAGTTACAATTAAGTCAACTGCAACATAATTTTCAAAAATAGAAATATGGGGATGTTTGACAACATGTTGAATTACCGTTGATATAACAGCAGCACCAGTAGCATCCGCAACATGAAGAACCCTACGCGCGCTATGCCCACCTTCTCGAGTTAAATGAATATGATTAACTGGAGTCTTTTCTCGAGTAAAATCAACGCCTAAATCAATCAACCACTCTATGGCATCAGGCGCATGCTCAACAATATACCGGACCGCCTCTTCATTACATAACCCTGCACCAGCAATTAGAGTATCCTTTACATGACTATCAAACGAATCATCATCATTAATTACTGCAGCAATCCCACCTTGAGCATAGAAAGAATTACACTCAGCCAGCTGTTTTTTAGTTACAAGTGCTACTTTTTTGCCA
Source organism: Burkholderiales bacterium (assembly GCA_039807465.1). Classification (GTDB taxonomy): domain Bacteria; phylum Pseudomonadota; class Gammaproteobacteria; order Burkholderiales; family UBA11063; genus Aquella. The sequence goes on from JBDHRI010000069.1 coordinate 1,379, forward strand.
TGATTTGCCAACCGCAAAGCTACAGACAAGCCAGCAAGACCACTCCCTAAAACTACTGCGTCAAATTGATGCCTCATATTTCAAGAACATCCTGCATTGAATATAACCCGGGGGTCTGCTTAACAACAAACTTTGCCGCAGCTAACGCTCCAAGCGCAAAGCCGCGCCTATTGTTAATATTACTAATAATGCTTAACTCTTCACCATCACTAATAAAATCAACGACATGTCGCCCAACTATATCGCCTGCCCGCAGCGCAGAAAAACCAATCTCTCGTGAGTCTCGAACCTCATTATTATTACCAGTACGATTATAGCAAGCAACTTTATCAAAATCATCACCCCTAGCCTCAGCAATTAATTTACCTATTTCAAGAGCTGTACCTGAAGGAGCATCTTTTTTATAACGATGATGACTCTCAACTATTTCCACTTCATAATCAGCAAGCTTTTTTGCCACCATTTTTACGGCTTCAAATAATACATTTACCGATAAACTCATATTGGCAGAATGGACAATAGCAATCTGCGCTGCTGCATCCTTTATCTTCTTCATCTGCTCCTCGGTAAAACCAGTTGTACCAATAACCAATGGAATTTTATGAGTCAAACACCAATTTAAAGTTTCTTCAATCCGCTCTTGGTTGGAAAAATCAACCATTACTTCTGCCGTAGTGGAATGTGGCAATGTCAAATAATAACTATCCGATGCAATCACATTATTTTCCAAATGGAAGGTTCTTGCCAAAACCAACTCATATAATTCAGGGTTTTTTAAGATTAAGTTCAGTAACTTCTGCCCCATTTTACCGTTTGCACCATTTATTGCCAGCTTCAGCATTGTTTGAGTTCCTTTAAAACTATTTTGTCTTGACCGCACCAACCGACTCAATTTGAATCAATTTCTGCGTAGTTGGATCAAAATTAAGGTTTACAATATAGCTATCCTTGAGTTTATCATTTTTATAATCCTGATAGACATATTGCCATTGGTTTGAATTAAACATAAACTGGGTCACTGGATGACCAATAACAAAAGTAACCTGTTCTTTTGTCATCCCGGCATGCAACTGAGCCATCTGCTGCTGGTTAATATAATTACCCTGTTGTACCGGATACATATACGGAAAGCGCCACTCTGAAAAATTTATTCCCGAGCACCCAATCAGAAAAATTGTTACAAAACAACACATCAACACCTGTCGAATCATACTAAAACCCATATACCACATCAAAAAATTTGCTTTAAGCGTTATTTTAACCTTAAAATAAGAGTTTGGTTCAAACAAAACACTTTTAATTCAGGATAAGCATGGATTTAACAAAACAGCTAAAGGATGCAGGAATAAAAATTACCCAGCATAAATTAGCAATACTTGAGCTTTTTTCCGAACACAAACATTTAGATGCATTTAAAATTCTAATTATTTTTCAAAGTAAAAATATAGATATCAGCTTGGCAACAATCTATCGAATTCTTGCCAGCTTTGAAGAGCATAAAATCATTACCAAACATAATTTTGGAAATGAGCATGCTAATTATGAATTAGCAGTAGCGAATGAACACCATGATCACCTTATATGCATGGGTTGTGGCAAGGTCATTGAATTTGTCAATCAACAGATTGAAGAATTACAACTCCAAATTGCAAAGCAAAATCAATTTGAAGTGCATAATCATACTTTAAATATATATGGCTTTTGCGTTGAATGCAAGACTTTAAAAGTAAGCAAGCCAATTAATTGAATGCTTGAAATTAGAGCATGATAAAATCATGAGCTTTGGATAAATACAGATTTATTTTTAGGTTACCCCCAGCAATAACATATAGTTAAATAAAAAATGAAAAACATTACAATTAATCAGACAATAAACCTCCTGAGTGCAGCAGCAATTTATTTAATAATAATATCTGCTGGAGTAATGCTGGGAAAAAGTATATGGTGGCTAGCAAACCCGTTGGGTTATGACACCTATAGCAATATAGTAAACCGTAATTTCGACTCAAGTAAGCTTGCCCAAACAATTATCAATCGCGCGCCATTTGGCGTAGTTACGGAAGAAAAAGCACCTGTACCTACAATCGCCGAACAAATAAAGGTGGTTGGCGTTTATGCAGCAGGACCTAATAATAGTATAGCCTTTATTACTGTTAGCGGCAAAAACTCCATTGCAACGATTGGTGATACTGTTCTTGATGCAAAAGTTAAGGCAATTACTCCTGATGGAGTAATTTTCCTATCCGGTAAGCAGGATGTTACCATTAATCTTTCCTCTTCAAATGCTACACCCAATACCAGCAATACTTCAAGCAACAATCACCAAAATTCTGGTAGTGCAGGCTATATTCCAAATGCCGCCCCAAGTAATAGCAACAATAATCAGGATATGCAGAATCACGGCAACACTAATCAACCAGCAAATAATAATGAGAATAATGCAACTCAGGGAAATGATAATGACTCAATTGCTGATAAACGCAGAAAAATGATTGAAGCCTTCCAGAAGCAGAATGCTGGGGGAAATAATAATGACAACAGTAACAACGGACAATAATAAAATTAATTAGGGATGTTTATGAATTTAAAACTAAAACAGCTAGGTGTAATATTATGTGGAGTATCGATGTTGGGACAAGCTATAGCTGCCCCTACTAGCACATCAAACTCGAATAATTCAGCTTCGTCTAAGACTAATACTGCAACTAACTCAACTAGTACTAACAATAACTCAGGAACATCAGAAGATAAAGTTGTCCTTAATTTTGAAAACGCTGACATCCAAACTGTTATAAAAGCAATTAGCAAACTATCTGGCAAAAATTTTGTTATTGATCCGCGTGTAAAAGGTACTGTTAATATAGTATCTGAAAAACCAATATCCAAGGCTGAAAGTTACAAGGTTCTTGAATCAGCACTGAGAATGCAGGGCTTTGCAACGGTGGAAGCTGATGGTGTAATCAAGGTACTGCCAGAAACAGATGCTCGTACTTATGGTATGCGAACTGAGACTCAGAGCAATAAACGTAATCCAGGAGATCAACTGGTTACTAAAATCTTTATCATCGATAATGGTTCAGCAACTCAGCTGGCAAATGCACTACGCCCAATGATTTCACCAAATAATGCAATTTCAGTTTACCCAAATAGCAATGCCCTAGTTGTAACTGATTATTCGTCAAACATGGCAAGAATAACAAAAATCATTACTGATTTAAATACAACAAAGGCTAAAAAAGTTGCCCCCGCAATTGTAAAACTTAAATATGCTTATGCTTCCGACGTTGCTCAAACCTTACAGAGCTATGCTGGAGGAGGTAGTATGGGGTCTGGAAGTGGTGGTGGAGCTGCTGGTGGTGCTAATGATGGACCAACCACAACTATTACTGTTGACCCGGCTAGTAATTCAGTTATCATTAATTCTAATGTTGCTGCCAAAGTTGAAGAACTCCGGGCATTAGCATTAAGTCTTGATAAAGACACTAGCTCAAGTAATAATAATCTCCATGTGGTATATCTTCGTAATGCCGATGCTGCACACGTTGCAGAAGTATTAAAAACAATTGTAAGCGGTCAAGATAACCCAGACATGACGGCTTCGGCAGCCAGCCGAGCGCTTTCTGACACTAGTTCTGTCTTCCAGAGTAGTGGTGGTAGTAGTGGCTCAAGTGGTGGTAGTACGTTTGGTGGCTCTGGTGGTGGTAGCAAACCGCCAACTTCGGCAAATCGCGGTAGCTCAAATAGCACCTCACCAAATAACGATAAAAATGCCCCTAAAATTCTGGTGCAGGCTGAACCTTCTACCAATTCATTGATCATTCAGGCGCCAGACGCAGTTTATCGCAATATGCGCGCAATAATTGATATGCTGGATGTACGCCGAGTACAAGTGATGATTGAAGCCCTGATTGCGGACGTATCAACTAACGACACAGGTACTTTTGGTATCCAGTGGTTGGGGGGTGCTGGTAATAATAATGTTGGTGGCTTGGTTCTTTCTAATTACGCAGGAAATGGAAATAGCGTCAGTAGTCTAGCGCAAACAGCTATTGCTGCTGCTGGTGTTGCTAATGGTGGAACTAGTGGAGCGGCAGCGGCAGGCTCCGGATTAAGTGTACCAGGGGAAGTTTATGTTGGACTAGTTACTGGTACAACTACCATTGGTGGGCAGACAGTACCTGGAATTTCAGCCCTTGCTGATATGCTGGCTTCGAATAATGCCGGTAATATCTTAGGACGTCCGACCTTATTAACATTAGATAACGAAGAAGCATCAATATTTGTAGGGCAAAATATTGGTATCCCAACAGGTTCATTCCAAAATACTGGTAATGCTGCTGGTAATATCGTAAGCCAGGTAAATCGTCAGGATGTAGGAACTGTACTGCGCCTAAAACCACTCGTTACGCAGAGCGGGATTATTCAAATGGCTGTCTATCAAGAAGATTCAATTGTTGACACTGCATCACAAAGTCAAGCTGACTTGCAGGCAAACGGTCCAAATATTAATAAACGTAATTTAAAAACTCAAATCCTAGTAAACGATGGACAAATTATCGCCCTTGGTGGAATGACACAAGATGTAATAAGCCTACAAAGTGCTGGTATTCCATTATTAAGTTCAATTCCCTATCTAGGCTGGTTATTTAGCTGGCAAAGTCGTACACATACCAAGCAAAATCTGGTAATTTTCCTGCGTCCGGTAATTATCCGAAATGAAGAAGGTATGAAGGCTCTTACCAATCAACGCTACCGTTATATCATGCAACAACAAAATGCTATCAAAGCTACTGGAAATGCCTTATTACCAAATGTTGATGCAGTTAATATTGAGAATCAGGTTCCTTATGATAATAAAGTACCGCCTCAGCCATCTTCAGTACCAGCTACTCCTATTTTGGATGTAACTAAAGGTCCAAATAATGTATCAGTAGTAAATTCTTCTCCTGGTCAAGCACCGATAGTGGTACAAAGTTCAACAACTAGTGCTAAGAATGCGGCTACAAATAATAGCAATAACTCTAATGGACAAACAAAAGTTATTCAAACCGCACCGAATAGTATAACTATTACTAATAACAATAATTAATAAAATTGTAGCAGGCATAGGCTTATGGAAAATATTAAATTCTCACCTAATAAATATTCAAGGCGGCTACCATATACCTATGCTAGAGCCAATAAAGTCTGTATTTATGCTGCTGATGATGAATACGTACAGATTGCAACTACAGCAAGTTTAAACCCACTTGTTGTAACTGAGATAAAACGTAAGGTTCAGCAACCAATCCAGATCCATAAAATTGAAGAAAAACTTTTTGATACAATACTCGCAGAAGCATATTCAAGTGGAAATGCAGCAGCAGTAGTTGATGACATTCAAGATGATATCGACATTTCTGACTTGATGCAGAACCTGCAAAAAACTGAGGATTTGTTAGAATCAGAAAATGATGCACCCGTAATTAAAATCATCAATGCGTTCCTCACCCAAGCGGTAAAGGAAGATGCTTCGGATGTACACCTTGATGCCTATGAACGTAACTCACTAGTAAGATTTCGTCGGGATGGTGTGTTACACAAAGTAATTGATGTTAATCCGGGTTTGCATGCGGCATTGGTTTCGCGGATAAAAATTATGGCTCAGCTTGATATTGCCGAGAAACGTCTGCCACAGGATGGGCGTATTGCCCTGAGGCTGGCTGGGCGTGAAGTAGATTTACGGGTTTCAACAATTCCAACTGGACATGGTGAACGGATTGTGATGCGTTTACTTGATAAAAATAAGGAGCGCTTACAACTAGAAAGTCTAGGCATGGCAGAGGATACGCGTAGCAGAATAGATAGCCTGATTAGCCGTCCACATGGAATTTTCTTGGTTACTGGTCCAACTGGCTCGGGTAAATCAACTACTCTTTATGCTGCCCTAGCCCGGATTGATTCTAATGCGCTAAATATTATGACGGTAGAAGATCCGGTCGAGTATGATATTCCCGGAATCAGCCAAACTCAGGTGAATGCCAAAATTGATATGACCTTTGCCCGCGCACTACGCTCAATTTTGCGTCAGGATCCGGATGTAGTAATGATTGGAGAGATTCGTGATTTGGAAACAGCTCAAATTGCGGTACAATCAAGTTTGACTGGACATTTAGTATTGGCAACACTACATACTAATTCAGCTGCTTCAACTATTACTCGTATGATTGATATGGGAGTGGAATCATTTCTATTATCTTCAACCGTAATTGGGATTCTAGCCCAGCGACTAATCAGATTACTTTGCCCTAAATGTAAAACAGAAAATCTAGCACTAGATAGTAGCGTGCGTGCAGAATTTGGTATTCCTGAAGATGCAACAATTTATAAACCAGTTGGCTGTGAGCATTGCAGTGGTACTGGCTATAAAGGTCGGAATGGTATCCATGAGTTACTAGTAATTGATGAAGAAGTTCAGCGCCTGATTCACAACGATGCAGGTGAATCCGAAATTGAAAAATATGCAATAAATAAGCTTGGGATGCGAACCTTACGCATGGATGCCCTACGCTGGGTAATGGACGGAAAAACTTCGCTGGAAGAAGTTATCACCTTAACTAAAGAATAAATATGCAATCATTTAGCTATAAAGCAGTCGATAAATCAGGTAAAGAAAAAGCCGGTGTTATACAAGCGGAAAACCCAAAACAAGCTAGGCAATTACTACGCAATCAAGGATTAATAACAACACACCTTGAATCAGAACAGGAACGTAAGTCCAAGAAAGCGGTTGGAATATCCTTTAAAAAGCCAATTTCTTCGCTGGAATTATCATTAATTACTAGGCAGTTTTCAATTCTATTAAATTCTGGCTTATCTGTCGAACAATCGCTATCAGCATTATCAGATCAACTTGAAAGTCAGGAACAAAAAGCGATCATGAGTGGTGTCAGGAGTGAGGTTTTAGGGGGGCGCTCATTAGCAGCTTCACTAAAAATGTACCCAAAAGTATTTCCTGCCGTATATTGTAGTCTTGTAAACGCTGGGGAACAATCAGGTAGTCTGGCTAAAGTTATGACCAAGCTGGCTGACTATAGTGATAAAACGCGTGAATTAACCAGTAAAATCATGATGGCGTTACTCTACCCCTTAGTAGTTACAGTCGTTGCAACATTGGTGATTATTGCCCTATTGGTATTCGTTGTTCCACAGGTTGTAAAAGTATTTGAAGCATCCAAGCAGACTCTGCCATTAATTACAAGAGGAATGATTGCTACCAGTAATGGTTTACGTAACTACGGTATCTATATGCTAATTGTAATTCTCATATTTGTCTTCAGTTTTGCCAGATCACTAAAGAAAAAAGAAAACCGCATAAAATTTCACCGTAAACTCTTGACCTTACCAATTGCAGGTAAGCTATTAGTCAATATTGATTTAGCTCGATTTACCAATACACTTTCAATGTTACTATCCAGTGGTGTACCAATGCTACAGGCTTTAGAAGCCAGCCGGGATACATTAAGTAATTTCATGCTAAAAACTTCTATTGATAAAGCAATTAGTATGGTACGTGAAGGTATTGGTCTTGCTGTTGCGTTAAAAGCCCAGAATGCCTTTCCGCCAGTTGTAATTCATTTGATCTCAAGCGGTGAAAAATCGGGTAACCTAGATCACCTACTTGCTCAGGCAGGTAGCCATCAGGAGCTTGAGTTATCTCATCGCAGCCAGTTGTTAACAGGTATTCTTGAACCTGCGTTAATTGTATTCATGGGGGCGGTGGTAATGCTTATCGTAATAGGTATCATGCTACCAATTCTAAATATGAATAAAATGGTCATGTAACAGAAAAAACTTCACTATTGGACACATGATAAATGTTGACCGTATATGATTTATTAATCGTATATGGAATCCTTAGTTCAGATATACTTAATTGGTAGATTTTTAAATCTACCAATTTGATTTCCTACATAAGCTTCCTTTTGAAAACACACCTATCCTTGCTATGACATAACAAACCTGCCAATTGATTAAAGCGAAAAGCTTGTCTCATTTAAAATTAAGTCACATTTTAATACTCAATAAAGGTTACCCCTATTTTTTTCGGTTGTCGTTATAGGTCATATGCAATATACTAACTAATTTGCGGCTCTTCTATACCTTGCAAAAGAGGTTAGTAGTAAATTTTAATTTCTTAATAAAGCATACTCATGAAAAAATTAGAAATAACTATCAGAAAAAAATTATTCCTAGCCTTCGGTGTAGTAATTAATTATGGTATGACAGATAATATTTACCAGTACGAAGATAACGAAAGTAGCGTAATAAAATCTGGTAACAAATATCGTAGTTCTGATGATTATTTTGATAATGATGCAAGCGTACAGCTACAAGAAGAAGAAATTAAGGCACTAAAGAATGC
>JBDHRI010000070.1:0-9577 GCA_039807465.1 Burkholderiales bacterium
AATTGATCATTAAGCTCATCATTATTTGATGATTTTGCATAATTTAACGGATACATATCAAACATATAGCGATATTTATAATTAACACTACCAAGACTAACCGGATCAATGGTCTGGGTTTGTGCTGAAACTGGCTGCCTGACATAAACAACTATCCTGACAGTTGTTGGTGTATTTTGCCCAACCTTGATTCCACTAATAATCGGATCATTATCAAAATGATTACTAGTAAGATTTTTGAGGACTGCATTAAGATGTGAATTATGAATATCAATTACAAAGCGGTTTGGATTTTCGAGGCTAAAATATTTTGCCTTAATAGACTCTTCAGCCTCAATAGTTAACCGGGTATAAACATCAGATGGCCAAATCCGTACAGAAATAATCTGATTAACGCTATCCTGAAGAATCTTGTTTGCATTTGGCATAGCCACGCCACTTTCATCAGCAGCAGCCAGTTTACTGACTAGTAACGTAATCCCACCAAAAAGTCCAAATTTTATTAATCCGCGTCGCTTGCTATCAATTGTTTCAGACATTCTATTCCTGCTTCTGTTGTTGCATTTATTATTACCATACGTTCGCTATCACTAGCTACAGTGAGCGAAATATCCCAGTCAATTGCTGGAATTAAACCCTGCGCCTTTTCTGCCCACTCGATAAAAGAAACCGACTGACTTGTGAAGTAATCATCAAAGCCAGCATAAAACCATTCTTCTGGATCATTAAAACGGTATAAATCAAAATGATAAACCTGAAAATTTTTAAGTATATATGGCTCAACCAGTGTAAAGGTTGGGCTTTTAACTGTACCAGAAACACCCAGTGACAACAAAATCTCGCGGGTAAGCGTTGTTTTACCGCTACCAAGATTACCAGTTAGCGTAATAACCATACCGGGAAATATAAGTTTAGCAATTTTCTGCGCCAGTCTGGAAGTATCAGACAGGCTTTTAATTGCAAAGGGATGCTGCATAACTTCTGCCTGTAAAATAAGCAAGATTATAGCATACACTAAATTTATGCAGACGGGAACTAGGCCATTAGCTCTAATATAAAACGTAGTTCAAACTATTTAATAAATATGGGATAATATAGCTCGATAAGACATCTCATAATGGAAAAACCATGAAATTTAATGCTTCTTTTGATAGTATGGATCCGTTAAAACTACAAAATAGTTTACGTAGTGATGAAATAAATATTCAAAAACAAGTCCGTGACTTTGCCAATACAGAACTAAAACCACTGATACAAGATGGATTCTTTAATGAAAATCAGGGAGTAAGCCTTTTACGTAAGCTCGGCGAATTGAAAATATTCGGTGGCGAATTAGCCGCTAATTATGGCGGACCAGTAATTTCACCAGTTGCTTATGGGCTTATTGCTTATGAGTTGGAAAAAATTGATTCCGGGCTTAGAACGATAATGAGTGTAATGGGAAGTCTAGCTATGAAAAGCATTGCTCTTTTTGGCTCTGCCGAACAAAAAGCCAAATATCTAGAGTCATTAAATGCTGGTAAGCTGGTAGCAAGCTTTGCGTTGACTGAACCTGAACACGGCTCTGATATAGCAGGACTTGAAACCACTGCTAAAAAAACTACCAATGGCTATGTAATAAATGGCAGCAAACGCTGGATTGGCTTAGCACCATATGCGGACATAATCATCACTTGGGCTCGTTGTGATGATAGTATCATCCGCGGTTTTATTGTTGAAAAAGGAATACCCGGCTTATCAGTTACCCCGATAAACAATAAAATCTCGCTAAGAGTTGCAGTACAAGGTGAAATCAATTACAACAATGTAGAAGTAAATGAAACAAGCCTACTACCATTGAGTAATGGACTTGGATCGGCATTTAATTGCCTTAATTATGCACGCTACGGAATAGCATGGGGAGCTTTAGGGGCAGCACAGGCTTGTTTTGAAGAGGCACTTAATTATGTAAAAACTCGTCACGCTTTCGGAGTACCACTAGCAACTAAACAGCTTATTCAAGAAAAGCTAGCAAAAATGCAGATTGAGATTGCGATTGGGTTAAATGCCTGCCTACAAGTTGGACGATTACTTGAACAAAATCAGGCAAGTTTTTATATGATAAACCTATTGAAATATAATTCAACAGTTAAAGCTCTTGAAATTGCAAGGACAGCTCGTGATATGCTTGGAGGTAACGGCATCCTTGAAGATAATAATATTATGCGTCATATGGTAAATCTAGAAAGTGTTATCACTTATGAAGGCACCAAAGACATTCACCTCTTGACACTTGGGCGTGAGTTAACTGGTTTCTCAGCATTTTAGAATAACACATCATGGCAAAATTTAATCCAGTTAAAGAGCTAATCGTTATCGAAGTAGCTGGTGTACTTGCCGGACCTGCTGTTGGCACTTTTTTTGCTGAACTGGGTGCTAAAGTTATCAAACTTGAAAATCCGGATAATCCTGATGTTACCAGAAGTTGGAAACTACCATCTGAAAACCCTGAATCTAAAATTTCCGGATATTTTTGTGCAGTAAACTATAACAAAGAATATATTGACTGTAATCTTAATTCCGATGTGGGTTATAACAAATTTATTAAATTAATCAAATCTGCGGACATTCTGATTAGTAATTTCAGGAATGCTGAAAAATTAAATCTTGATTATCAACAATTACAACACATTAATCCCCGACTGATACAGGCTAATATCACTGGTTATGGAGAAAACAATCCGCGCGGTGCATATGATGCAGTATTACAAGCCGAAAGTGGCTTAATGTCAATAAATGGTACCGATGAATCTGGTCCAATAAAGTTACCTTTAGCTTTTATTGATATTCTTGCTGCCCACCAATTAAAAGAAGCTATTTTATTAGCACTATTAAAGCGTAATAATACTGGAAGCGGGAGTTATGTCTCGGTATCGCTTTATGAAGCGGCAGTTGCATCGTTGACAAATCAGGCAACTAACTGGCTAATGGGAAGACATATACCCAAACCAACTGGATCATTACACCCCAATATTGCACCATATGGCGAAACGCTTCTCTGTGCAGATAATAACTACATTGTTTTAGCTATTGGCAATGATCAGCAATTTAAAAAACTATGTCAGGCATTACAGCTCGGTGAAATTGCAACGGAAACTAAATACTCTACCAACCTGGCACGCATAAGAAATCGAAGCGAACTATTTGCAATATTATCTAGCAAATTTCGGGAAAAATCAGCTAGCGAATGGTATAAGCTATTTCTAAAAGCAGATATACCCGCAGGACAGCTTATGAATATGCAGCAACTATTTAGTGAAGAAATGGCACAAGCAATGATACTTGAAGAAAATATTGATGGAACTACCACCCAACGAGTAAAAACCGTAGCTTTCAAGACAGATTTTTTGGAACAGGAGTAATGGATACTGTTTGGCTGCAAAGCTTAAAGGAAGAAACCCGGAAGAAAGCCAAAAGCCTTGGCTGCCTAGATATAACTATTGCCGCAACAGTAATTAGCGATGAAGCCAAAGAAAAATATCAACAATGGCTTAATGAAGAACTGCATGGAAGTATGGATTATCTAGCAAGAAATACTGAATTACGCTTTAATCCTACCCTTATTCATGAAAATACAGTGACGATAATTTGTGTAAAAATCCCCTACCTGACGCATCCGATAAAATTTCATAAAGAGCGCCTAAATAATCAGGAAGTAGCTTATGTTTCAAGCTATGCCTTGGGACGCGATTATCATAAAGTTGTAAAACAGATTCTGAACAATCTCGCTGTATTTATTAATGAACAACTTGAAAACTCTGGGATCGAACATAAATACCGAGCATTTACTGATTCTGCTCCGGTAATGGAGGTCCAGTTATCCAGTCAATCAGGTTTAGGCTGGCGTGGTAAAAATACCCTACTTATCACGAAAGATCAGGGTAGCATGTTTTTTCTAGGAGAGTTATTTACTAACTTACCTTTGCCTATAGATAAAGAAATTAGCAATCATTGCGGCAGCTGTAGTAAATGTATCAATATTTGCCCTACTAAAGCATTTGTAAGCCCCTATAAACTTGATGCAAGACGTTGTATCTCCTATCTAACGATTGAAAATAAAGGCGCGATTCCGCTAGGACTAAGAAAATTAATTGGCAACCGGATTTATGGCTGTGATGATTGCCAGCTATTTTGCCCTTGGAATAAATTTAGCCAGCAATCGCCAATAGACGACTTCAATACCAGAAATCATCTTGACTCCAGTAGTCTATTAGAATTATTCAAGTGGAATGAAGAAGAGTTTCTTAAAAAAACTGAAGGTAGTGCGATCCGGCGAATTGGTTACAATTCGTGGATAAGAAATTTGGCAGTAGCGATTGGTAATTCAGAACCATCTCTAGAAAAAATTAAAGTTTTGCAAGATAAATTACCGTACCCAGATGAAATGGTTACTGAACACATCATCTGGGCTATTAATGAATTAACTGATCGGCTTACTACTGATTAGTTTTAGCATCACCGCATAAAGATTGTCATTGCGAAAATTAAACCTAAACTCACACTCTTTTAGGTGGAGATAGAATTTGTGCTTAGCTAGTCCCTGAAACTTACCTAATCGCTCTCGGGTAAAACTCCAAAAGGTATCAAGGTTTTCAACATAACTTGGCTTATCAATATAAAGAGGAAGATCATCATAGCCAATCGCAATGACACCATCTTCTTCATTTACATCAACGGAATGTACTTTTAAATCTCGGTTATCTGATTTTGTTGCTAGATTTAATAGTGTTCGAACTTTTTCACTGGTATAGTTCGCAACAAGTGTTGCATAAACTTTTCCACGCCGCTTCAATAAGCCCAAGTTACTGGAAACTCTTTCCGATAGCGTTTGTGATCTAGCTTCAGTATTATCTTTCTCTGACTCGGGAATTGGCGAGTACTGTTCACAGAATTCAACTATTCTTTCACGAATCTCATTAAGGTATCTATTCACTGTATTTCGGTTTATCTGAGTTAACATTGAAATCTGAGTTGCAGATAAATCCTCAGCAAAGTATTTGACAAGTTTACGAAATTTATATTCCGAAATTTTTGCACGCCTTACATAGCGATTTTTGCTTATAGCTTCCATTGGTGGTTTATTTCCAAATTTTAGGTTCTATTCTAGTCTAGCTAAACTAGCAGGTGATAGCAATTTTTAGTTTACATATGTTATCATAACAAGTAGTATGCAAAACTATTATTAATAAAATAATAGCTTATTATTATATCACAAATAAGGTTTCCCGTTAAATGAGTAAAGTTGATAATTTCAGATTAAAATTTGCCAATGATAATAAAGAATACGTACCAATTATGATTGGCGGTATGGGAGTTGATATTTCAACCTCAGAATTGGCTCTTACTGCTGCCAGACTTGGTGGTATTGGACATATCTCGGATTCGCTTATTACTGATGTATCAGATCGTAAATTTGATACAACATTTGTTTCAGATAAGCGTAAGCAGTTTCGCGGCAGCCTAAATAGCCCAGACAAAAGCCTGATTCAATTTAATATGATAGACATCCGTGAAGCAACCAAGCTACATATTAGTAAGACAATGGAAGCCAAAAAAGGTGATGGCTTGGTATTTGTCAACTGCATGGAAAAATTAACCATGAATAATACCCGCGACACCCTGAAAGAAAGGCTCAATTCAGCATTAGATTATGGGATTGACGGAATTACATTAAGTGCCGGGCTTCACCTAAACAGCTTTGCCATGATGCAGGAAAATAAACGTTTCCATGATGCCAAACTGGGAATTATCGTATCCTCAGTCCGTGCCCTACGTCCATTTTTGCAACGTGCTAAACGCACCAACCGCATGCCTGACTATATAGTTGTTGAAGGTCCTTTAGCAGGTGGGCATTTGGGTTTTGGTTTAGACGACTGGAATCAGTATAAATTACAAGATATTTTCATTGAAATTCTAAATTTCCTCAAAGAACAACATCTTGAAATACCACTTATCCCAGCTGGTGGGATATTTACGGGAACTGATGCGGCAAGTTATCTGGCAGATGGAGCTGGTGCAGTACAGGTTGCCACCAGATTTACCGTTACTGAAGAATGCGGGTTACCAGATAAAGTAAAACAAGAATATTTCCGCGCAGAAGAAGATGACGTAGAAGTAAACACTACTTCACCAACTGGCTATCCAATGCGTATGTTGCGCTATTCTCCTTCAATTGGCGGAAAAATGAAACCAAACTGCGAATCATTGGGTTATTTGCTAGAAAATGGGACTTGTTCATATGTGGAAGCTTATGAAAAGGCAAAAAATGCAAGTCCGGATGGTAAAACTTTCGAGGTCTTTGAAAAAACCTGTTTATGCACGCATATGCAGCTCTATCAGTGCTACACCTGTGGACATTATGTATATCGTTTGAAAGACACAACTAACCGTCTTCCTGATGGTACTTATCAGATTCTTACCGCCGAGCACGTATTTAAGGATTATCAGTTTAGTACTGATAATCAGATATTAAAACCATAATTATCATAATCAGCAAAAATCCGCTAGCTACTAGCGGATTTAAATTTTACCCAAGTACATTATGAAAAAATCTTTCGCATTAATTACTCTTGGTGCAATTTTAGAATACTATGATTTTGCAATATTTATCTATTTTGCCAAGGCAATTGGTGAAAGCCTGATTCCACTTCATAATGAAACAGCCAACTTGATTGCAAGCTTTGGAATATTTGCAATCGGTGCAGTCTTGCGACCTTTAGGGGGTATTATTTTCGCCCATTTTGGTGACACTCGCGGACGAAAAAATATCTTTATCTACACCGTCCTGATGATGGCATTACCAACTATTCTAATTGGATTTATCCCAGATTATACGCAAATAGGAATTACCGCAACTATTATACTAATTTTACTTCGCTGCATCCAAGGGCTTGCAATAGGCGGTGAAATCCCTGGTTCAGTTGTTTTTGCATATGAATTATCCAGTAAAGCCAATAAAGCTTTAAATACCAATATCGTTATCGCAGGAACAAATATTGGTTTCTTTATTGCTTCAATGCTTGGTGCAATACTCCTCAAACAAAGCAACCTACCCTATAGTGCATGGCGAATTGCCTTTATAATTGGTGGCATATTCGGGATTATCAGCTATTATCTTAGAAAAAATCTGACTGAAACACCTGAATTTAGCAAATATCAGGAATTTGTAGATAAGCAACCACATCCACCAATCAGGGAATTACTGCTAAACCACAAAAAACCACTTTTACAAATGCTAGCATTTGGCTCATTACTTGCAAGCTCCCTAGCTGTATTCACTTTTTTTATGCCAACCTATCTTTCGACTTATTACAAGTTTCCAATGGATAAACTGTTAGAATACAACTCCTATTCAATAATAATTTTTGTAATTAGCGCATTTATTGCTGGAAAATTTCATTATTTATTTGCAAAAAAATTCCTAGCAATCGGAACAGTAATTTTTATCATCAGTAGCTATTATCTATTTAGCCATTACCAATCACTGGCATTAAACCAAATTGTAGTTTATCACTATCTGATTTTGGTATTCATTGGCATAATCTGTGGCAGGTTGCCAGTACTATCCGCCAGCTTTTTTCCTGTACAAGTACGCTATTCAGGTGTTGGTTTAAGTTATAATATATGTTTTGGGATAATTGCAGGACTTACTCAAGTGGTACTTTTTTCGTTAATCAAAGTTACTGGAGTAATGCTAATTCCCGCAATTTACATAACCATATTTGCATCATTTTCAATGCTATTTATTTTGACAGTTGAGAATAAACAACTTACTGAATATCAATAATACTTCTTTATGGGGAGATAATCATATGGCTTTAGTTTCTTTGCGCCAAATTCTGGATCATGCCGCAGAAAACAATTATGGAATACCAGCTTTTAATGTAAATAATCTGGAACAGGTTCAGGCAATTATGGAGGCAGCAGCAGAAACTGACTCTCCTGTTATCCTGCAAGCTTCAGCCGGAGCTAGAAAATATGCTGGCGAAGAGTTTTTACGCCATTTAATTGAAGGCGCGATTGCCGAATACCCAGATATACCTGTTGTCATGCATCAGGATCACGGTGCTTCACCAAATGTTTGTTTCCAAGCAATTCAACTTGGATTCTCATCAGTTATGATGGATGGTTCGCTTCTTGCTGATGGGAAGACCCCTAGTTCATACGAATATAACATCGATGTAACTCGTAAAGTTTGTGAATTAGCCCACTCTGTTGGAGTATCGGTAGAGGGCGAACTTGGATGTCTTGGGTCGCTAGAAACAGGCGAAGGCGATAAAGAAGACGGGCATGGATTTGATGGTAAACTTGAAAAAGACCAATTATTAACCGATCCCTTACAGGCTAAAGAGTTTGTTGAAGCAACCAAGGTTGACGCATTAGCAATTGCAATTGGTACTTCACATGGCGCGTATAAATTTACCCGCAAACCAACTGGTGATATCCTCGCTATTGAACAGGTAAAAAAAATTCATCAGGCTATTCCAAACACACACCTAGTAATGCATGGTTCCAGTTCAGTACCACAAGAGTGGTTGGCTGTGATTCGCGAATTCGGCGGAGACTTGAAAGAAACTTATGGTGTTCCTGTCGAGGAAATCCAGACTGCTATCAAGTATGGTGTTCGTAAAATTAATATTGACACCGATATACGGCTTGCCATGACAGGCGCAATTCGCCGCTATTTTGGTATCCATCGCGATCACTTTGACCCAAGGCAATATCTGAAAGTGGCTAAAGAAGCGGCTAAACAAATCTGTATTGACCGCTATAAGCAATTTGCAACTGCTGGTAATGCTTCAAAAATCAAACCGAAAAAACTTATATTTATGGCAAAAAAATATAGCTAGCTAACAAAAAGGAGGGCAAAACATTTACCCTCCTTTTATAATAAAATAAGCTGATCAGATTAATAAGTCAAACCAACGCTAGCCAGCCCACCGACTTGGTTTTGCTGGTATAACTGATATTGTTGAGCCGAGGTAACCGCACCAGTCAACTGATTATATGAATAGAACCCCTGTAAGCCAAGCTGTAAATTTTCCCAAACATTAAATTTGGCACCAACGGTTGAAACCAGCTGATAATTATTTGCTGGTGTATAACTTGAGCTTGGTTGGGACTGATCTGAGTTATATAAAAACCCCTGATCCGCGTATAACTCAAAAACTTTATTAATACGATACTCAACTCGACCACCGAATCCCATTGTCCAGAAATAATCCTGTGTTACATTCGAATTTAACTGTGAAGTGCCACCACCAGCAGGAGAAGTGTTATTATTAAGTGAATTTGAGGTTAGATTAGTATTCCGCCCCAATAATATATATGGCGTAACTAGCAAATGCTCTTGAATCGGCAAAAATGCATAACCAAGTTTAAAATTAAGCCCAGCCACACCGGGATCTTGCCCCAAGGGACCTGTTGTTGCATTTGCATTTGTCGAATTATAATTACTATAACCAGTCATTAAACTGGCATCAATACGCCCCCAGATACCAATATCAAATAATCTCTCAACCGAAAGACCGATAAAAGT
>JBDHRI010000071.1:0-9510 GCA_039807465.1 Burkholderiales bacterium
TTGATAGTTAGGATTGGAGGTTAAAACGCCCGGCTTAATATTGGGTGTAACTGGGACACCTAATTTATGCATGCTAGCAAAATACTTGGATGGCTCTGGGAATTTTTGCTTATTCCATGTAAATAGCTGGCGTTTATTCTGACTATCTACCGTATATCCTGAAGATAGATGGAAATTATCAATCGGGATACCTTCATTCCGACATTTCTTAACGAAACTAATTATTTCTTCATCGCAGTTTTCCGGAAGTTCGACATAATACATGGTTGAGCCAAGATAACCAAGTGCATAAGCTGGTAGCATAGCTGATTTACCAGTCAGAGATGTATAACCTTCAATAACCTTGGCTAGACTTGGACCGTTAATTACAAATAAATCTAGATCTCCACCATCTGCACAATAATAGCTATAACGATGGTGGTAATTACTGTGATCAACTCCCATATCAAATACTGCTTCATAAGTATTATGATAAAAAAGTCCGATAGCATGTTGGGTTTCGGCATTTAGCTTGATATAAAATGGAATATGTTTATATAATGGATCGCTATTTTCTGGGTCATAACCAAGAGTATCTTTGGCATTTTGGACTAATCTTCTACGTAGTTTATTTAATTTACCTGTTTTTTCGCCAAAACCATAAAAATAATCTTTTTCAATATCAATTTCGGTATAGTGATAAATTCGTCCAAGCTGATCTTCAGCATAGGGCTTTGATTTTAAATCTGAGTAAATAAGCTGTTTTTGATTATTGAAAATCTGGATATAGTAGGGTGATTTATTAATATTGATCTTTAATGAATCAGTTTCAAAATCTAAGCTGGTACTAGTATCAGTAATTTGTGGTTTAATTGCAGTTATTTTCTGACGTTCATTACCAAGTAATGAGTCAAAGCGATCTTCCCAAGCTACGGTAGTTAGTACATATGACTCTTCAGGAAACTCATTATTAAAAGATGTCCGGATTCGGACTATATCATTAGTTAGTAGATAAATTTTGGCAAAGCATGAATCACATTCAAGTGTAATACTATTATCAGGGTTTATTGTATGAGTAATTAATTGCTTGGGTAGTTTCATAAGTTTTTTCTAATCAAAGAGGTTTATTTTACATATTAAAAATCGTGAATATACTTAATCAAACATGTGGTCAATAGCTGATGAGATTTTAACAGGTAATTTGTTTGATTGGAGAACTTTTATAGCCGAGTTAGTAGCTGATTTCTTAGCTTGATAAAAATATCAGATATTGTTGTTTTTTCGCATTGCAATATATTGGTTTAACAGATTGAGTTATATGGCTTAAAATATTCATCATAAATTAACTTTTTTAAAAGGTCTAAAAATTGGGCGATGGAAAATAATTTTTGCTAAAATACCCCACTTAGTATGCATGGGAATGCAGAATATTTCTAATTTACCAGTTTTATGAAAGTGGCTATTTATGGCTATTTTGGAATTAAAAAATATTATTAAGCAGTTTGGTGATACAACTGTGGTTAATGATGTTAGTTTGAGTATAGAGCAGGGCGAGTTTTTTACCTTACTAGGACCTTCAGGATGTGGCAAAACAACATTATTAAGAATGATTGCTGGATTTGAAAGCCCTGATTCGGGAGATATCCTGCTTGATGGTAAGAATATAAATGCACTACCACCAGAAAAAAGACCCTTACATACAGTATTTCAAAGCTATGCGCTTTTTCCTCATATGACGGTAAAAGAAAATATTGCATTTCCCTTAAAAATGGCGAAATGGCATAAAGATAAAATAACTCCGCAGGTAGCTGAATTGATGGAAGATGTTCAGTTAGAAAAGTTTGCTGATCGTTATCCACATGAGTTATCTGGTGGGCAGCGCCAACGGGTAGCAATCGCCAGAGCATTGGTAGATAGACCAAAATTATTACTTTTGGATGAACCTTTGTCAGCACTTGATGCAAGGTTACGGGAACATATGCATGTTGAGCTGGTAAAACTTCAGGAAGAGACTGGGGTTACTTTTATTTATGTTACTCATGATCAAAGTGAGGCATTAGCCCTATCTAGTCGGATTGCAGTCATGAATCATGGTAATGTTGAGCAACTCGGAACACCAAGAGATATTTATTCCCGTCCAAAAACCTATTATGTTGCTGATTTCATCGGTAAATGTAATCTATTAAAAGCCAAAGTTACCGAAATTGAACCAGATACGCTTAGAATCAGAATTGCTGATAGCTTTGAATTATCGCTTCCAAATGAAACTGGGATTACAAAAGTTGGACAAGAAGGGTGGTTTGCTATTCGTCCAGAAAAGATCAAAGCTAATTGGGATCCGCGCAATGAAGAAGGAATTGCCAACTTTAAGGCAGTAGTTAAAGGCTACTATTATTACGGTGATGGTACTCTTTATGAGTTTATACTGGAAAATGGTACTGTTTTACAATGTATGTTGGCTAATAGCCGACCGCATCAGGCTGCGTTCTTTCAGGATAATGACGAAGTATATATTTCAATCAATCCGCTAGCTGGCAATTTTTTGGTGAAATAGTATGATACATATGAATAATGCAGGTAAGGAAAAGTGGGTTTTATCCTTGCCGCCAGTGATTTATCTGGTTGGATTATTTTTAATTCCAACAGTATTAATGATATTTATTGCTTTTCGGGAACCTGGTGATTATGGTGGAGTTGCCCCCCTTATCGTTCATAATAATGGCGGCACTTCCCTTAATCTAACTTTGGATGGTTTTCGTTATGCTTTTAGTAGTAGTTTTATCTGGAAGCTATTTCTTAGATCAATGCTATATTCAATCTTGACCACTTTCTGCTGTCTTTTGATTGGGTATCCACTAGCTTTATTGATTGCTAAAAGTGCAAAAAAATATCGTGACTTATTATTGTTATTGGTGATTATTCCGTTTTGGAGTAATTTCTTAATTCGCGTTTACGCTTGGATGATACTTTTAGGTCCAAATTCAGCAATAAGTAACGTTGTAAACAGTATTCGTCATTTATTTGGGCTAGAGCCACTTGATCTGCTATTTTCTTCAGCTGCTGTGATTATTTGTCTTGTTTACATTAATCTACCCTTTATGATCTTACCGCTTTATGCTAATTTAGAAAAACATGATTACGCACTGATTGAGGCTAGCCGTGATTTGGGAGCAAATAAATCTCGTTCCTTTTGGCAGGTAACAGTGCCATTAAGCATGCCCGGCATTTTAGCGGGTTGTGGGTTGGTATTCATTCCTTGTATTGGGATGTTTGTCATTCCTGAATTAGTTGGAAATAACTGTTCAATGATGATAGGGAATCTTATTAAACAGCAATTCCTACAGACAATGAATTGGCCGCTAGGCAGTGTAACTTCAATTGTCATGACATTACTTGTTTTAAGTATTTCACTGTTTGTTGGCTTTTTGGCTAGTCGTAGTGGAGGTCTGAAATATGCAAGGAAGTAATAAAATTTCAAAAAGCTTACGTATTACGGGTACATTGGTGTATTTATTTTTATATTTACCTTTAATTGTACTGATTGTTTACTCTTTTAATGATTCACGTGTCAATGTAGGTTGGGTCGGATTTACCCTAAAGTGGTATAAAGTTCTTTTTGCTGACAAACAGTTGATAAATGCTGCGCTTAATTCATTAATAATTGCCTTGATTGCAAGTACTGTTTCGGTGATCCTCGGTACTTTGGCTGGTGTGGCATTACATAAGTATAAAGTTCCATTGCTTTCGACTTTGGTGATGATTCCCGTTGCTGCTCCTGAGCTTTTGGTTGGTGTTTCGCTTCTGTTATTTTTTATCTTAATAAACTTTACGTTGGGTATGGCATCAATTACGCTGGCACACATTGCTTTTTGTGTCTCGTTTGTAACCATTGCGGTAAAAACGCGTATGCACGGCATGGATAATAGCCTTCTTGATGCGGCACGAGATTTGGGGGCTAGCCCGGTTAAATCATTTTTCCTGATCCTTATTCCGACAATTTTACCGGGGGTAATTGCTGGCTGGCTAATGGCGTTTACATTATCTATTGATGATTTTGTGATAACATTTTTTACTGCTGGTGTAGGTTCAAGTACATTGCCATTAGCTATTTATTCAATGCTAAAAATGGGAGTTACTCCAGAAGTAAATGCAGCATCGACCATAATTATCTTGGTTACGCTGGTACTAACCTCTGTTGCAACTAAACTTTCTCCTCAACTATTTAAATAAAGAATACTGGTGAAAAAAGTTATTAAATATCTTCTGGGGCTTCTCATTATTAGCCGAGTAGCTTTTGCCGCTGAAACAGTTAATTTATATATCGGTTCAAATTATATTGCCGATAGTACTGTTAATCGTTTTGAAAAAACTTATAGCTGTACGCTTAATCAGAATTTTTTCAATGATAATGAAGAAATGCTTGCAAAAATTGCTGCTGGTGCTAATGGCTATAGTGTTATTGTTGCTACTAGTTATGCCGTAGAAGAATTGGCGCATATGGGTAAAATTAAACCACTTGATAAAACAAGGTTACCAAATCTCAAGTATATCGACAAGCAGTTTTTAAATCCCCCGTATGACCCGGGCAATAAATATTCTGTCCCTTATGCTTATACTCCAGTTTTTCTTGCTTATAATAAGGATAAAATGACCGAATTGGGGATCACTCCCGATAGCTGGGCAGTTATTTTTGATCCAAAATATCTAGTAAAACTTAAAGGACATGTAACTGTGTTTGATTCAGCACGAAATGTTCTTGCAGCTGCTTTACTTTATCTTGGTAAAGATCCAAATACAACTAATTGGTCTGATTTGCAAAAGGCTCGTGAGGTAATTGATAGAGCATCACCTTATTGGGCTCGTTATGATAGCGATAGTTATTATCGTGGTATTTTACGTGGTGATGTTTGGATTGCAATGAGTTATTCAATCGATATTTTTAAAACTATAGAAGATGCTAAAGCTTCACATTCAAAGATTAAAATTGAGGCAATGTTGCAAAAAGAGGGAAATATGTATGAACTGGATAATATGGTAATTCCAGTCTTCAATAATAATGATAAATTGGCATACGATTTTATGAATACAGCTCTTGATCCACAAAGTGCCTATGAGCTATCTTCAATGACTGGGTCAAGTGTACCAAACCCTGTCGCAATTGCTAGGCTAGATAAAAATGTTACCAATATTGACTGGATTTATCCAAAAAACATGAAGAAAATGTACGTTTTTAAGGCATATGACCCTAAAACCAGAATCATGGTAAATGAGATGTGGACCGAAATGAAAATGAGCGGCAACTGTGGGGTATTCTAGTTACTGATTCTGAGTTATATCGGAGAATTAATAGGAGGGATTAGCTTAATGAAATCATGGCGGGTTATTTGCTTTTTCCTGATATCTTTATATAATTTCGCCTTTGCTGAGAATGTAATTAATCTTTATACTACTTCAAATTACATTGCTGATAGCACAGTTAGTAATTTTGAACAACGCTGTAAATGCAAGTTATTTTTGAATTATTTTAGTGACCCGCAGGAGATGTCGGCAAAGCTTGCCGCTGGTGCTAGTGGTTATGATGTTATCATTGGAACTGGTTATGCACTTCAGGATATCAATAATGCGGGTAAACTTGCCCGACTTGATTTAAGCAAAATTCATAATTTGACTAATGTTGAATCAAAGTTCATGCATCAGCCTTTTGATCCAAAAAATTCATTCTCAATTCCATATGCATATACTCCAGTTTTTCTTGCTTATAATAAAACAGTTCTTGATAAATTAGGAATCACTCCTGATAGTTGGGCAGTCATCTTTGATGAAAAATATTTGAAGCAGTTACGGGGGAAAGTTACAGTTTTTGATTCGCAACGGAATGTTTTTGCTGCTGCATTGCTATATCTTGGTAAAGACCCCAATTCAACTAACCTAAAGGATCTGGAAAGCGCACGTAAATTGATTGAACGAGCCTCGCACTATTGGGCTCGTTATGATAGTACAACCTATTATCGCTCTCTTTTAGATGGTGAAATTTGGGTTGCGATGAGTTATTCCAACGATTTATATAATACCCTTCAGGATGCAAAAAAGGTCAAATTAAACTATACTTTGGCAGGGATGCTTCAAAAAGAAGGAAACATGGTTGAGCTGGATAACGTTGTAATTACTGCAAATAGCAAAAATATTGATCTTGACTATTTATTTATTGATACGATTTTGGAAGCCAAAAGTGCTATTGCCCTAAGTAATGAAACTGGTGCTAGTGTACCAAATTGGCAGGCTCTGACATCTTTACCTAATGAAATAGTAAGTAATAGCTGGGTTTACCCACAAAAAAATAATCCCATCTTTGGCTTTACGGCATACCCCCCAAAGATTCGCGTTATGGCAAACGAAATGTGGACAGAATTAAAAATGGAGTGTCATTATTAAGCTGGGAAAAATAAGCCGGAAGGTGCCACCTGTACTGTGGCCAAGTTATAGTTTTCTCCTGAAAACTTTTATTAATTTTCAAGAATCTCGTGGGTTTATTTGTACCCATAGTTTGGCATATACATTTTTGTTAGCTTTCATACCATTTTCAATTGCAACAGCAAGTATCAGTGATTGGCTACCATTTTCAAATAGTCTGGTTGATGAAGTCCAAACCTATTTTTTCTCCCGGTTTCTTCCGCAGTCTGGTACAGATATTTATGATTTATTTAAACTTTCTTTTAGACATTCGACTAGGTTATCGATTGTTGGGGTTATTTCACTACTTGTAACTACCTATGGCATGATGTTTGCCATTGAGCAGCATATTCATCAAATGTGGCATTTGAAGCGCCAAAGAAAAATTTTACAGACATTATTTATTTTTAGCGGATTTTTTATTCTAGGTCCAATTATTACATATTCAATTGCATACATTTATCGGTTTATATCAGCTAAATTAAATATTTCGGTAGAAATACAATATATAATTTCAGAATGCTTATCCATCCTGATTACGACCTCATCGTTTATTGCTGTTTATAAATTTATTCCAAATAAAAAAGTAAGCTGGCGATATGCCGTAATCTCAGGAGTAATAGCCGCAGGACTCTTTTCAATTTTACGTTGGATTTTTGTGATTTCGATGATAAATTTAAAAGAGGAGTATTCACTTTTATATGGTTCATTAGTGACACTACCCATATTTCTGCTCTGGATTTATCTGAATTCATTTATTTTTCTTTACTGTGCACAAATCATTTACGTGGCAGAAAAAAGAAAAAATAGAAAGTTAAAAAAGATTTATTCGAATTAGGTGATAATATATTAAAATCATTCCATATTTCAGGAAAGTACTATGCAAAATCAAAATGGCAAAAAAGTAAATAAGATATTAATTATTGGTAAGGGTGGACGGGAGCATGCGCTGGCTTGGAAGTTTGCATTTGATAATCCTGATACCGAGATATTTGTAGCAGAAGGCAATGCTGGCTGTGAGTTAGTACCAAATGTTAGTAATATTGGTTTGACTGAGATTGAAGATTTAGTTGGCTTTGCTATGCAGAATCAGATAGATCTGACCGTTGTGGGAAGTGAAGAGCTTCTAGTTAAAGGTATTGTGGATAAATTTGAAGCGAATAACCTCAAGATTTTTGGACCTGACA
Organism: Burkholderiales bacterium; assembly: GCA_039807465.1. Lineage (GTDB taxonomy): Bacteria > Pseudomonadota > Gammaproteobacteria > Burkholderiales > UBA11063 > Aquella. The sequence continues at coordinate 7,617 of JBDHRI010000071.1, forward strand.
AACAAGCTGCCATGCTTGAAGGCAGTAAAGCTTATGCCAAAGACTTTATGACAAAATATGGTGTGAAAACCGCAAAATATCAAAATTTTACTGATTATGCCGCAGCGCTTAAATATCTGAAACAAGTAACCTTTCCAGTGGTGATCAAGGCTAGTGGTCTTGCCGCAGGGAAGGGAGTAATTATAGCCCGCAATAATGATGAGGCAGAGACTGCACTGGCAGATATGTTATTAGGGATGGTGTTCGGTGAATCCGGATCAGAAGTGGTTATTGAGGAGTTTCTTGAAGGTGTTGAAGCTTCAATCCTTTCTTTTACTGATAGCCGGGTAATTATTCCGTTAATAAGTGCTAAAGATCATAAAAAAATTGGAGATGGTGAAACTGGTCTAAATACTGGAGGAATGGGAGTCATTGCTCCAAATCCTTATGTAACAGATAAAGTTAATGAGGAGTTTATCAAAGATATCCTAGAGCCAACCTTACACGGTATTAAGATGGAAAAAATGGATTTTGCTGGAGTAATTTTCTTCGGTGTGATGATTACCAAAAATGGCGTTTATCTTCTTGAATATAATATGCGAATGGGTGATCCAGAAACACAAGCGGTATTACCTTTGATGAAAAATCAGCTTTTTCCAGTATTGAATGCCGCTATTGAGCGTAAACTTGATTCGGTCTCTCTTGAATGGGATAGTGGGGCTACTTGTTGCGTAGTGATAGCATCGGGCGGTTATCCGGAAAAACACCATAATGGCTATGCGATAACTGGACTGGAGAAATTTAATTTGGAGAATAGCTATCTTTTTGCCGCTGGAGTAGCAAAGAAACATGATGAATTTGTTACTGCTGGTGGTCGGGTATTGAATGTTGTAGCTAAGGGAAAATCTCTTGATGAAGCTAGACTTAATGCTTATAAGGCGATAGGTTCAGTAAGCTTCAAAGATATGTATTATCGTAGTGATATCGGTAAAATCAGCTAGTATTTTTTGTTGATGGGGTAATAGAACCTACTTTATTGTGGATGTGTGAACTTTGTGCTTTTATTGGTGCCATTTTCAATGAGTAGTTAGCTTTTTGGTAGGGTTAACTGGGCTTGGTATGATTGTTTTTCTTATTAAATCTTTATATTGTTAGTTATAATATAGACAATGTTGAGCCTCATCGTATAAAATTTGTTGGTACTTGATAGGTTTTGAAAATAAAAATACTGTTCTCGGTTTATATGACTTTAAATCAATTGCTGTTTAGATTGTGAAGTAAAGTAAATATTATTCTAATTAGGACTAATGGGCTTTAAAATAAATGTTAGGCAATACAGTTAATAAAGTAAGAATCTTAATTGTTAATGCGATGGTCTTAGGTGGCTGTGCAACATCCAATTATAGCAATAACAGCATTCAAAGCTATCCTCAATCAGGAAGCTATACGGTGTCAGCAGTTTCAACACCATTAAAGACTATTGCAACTGGAAAAGGTATCGTTTCCTCAAATGGAAGAGCGAAATTTGAAGCACAGGTAGGTGCAATCGGCAAAAATAAAAAAATAAGCAATCTGACAGTAGATGTAACGGGTAGATTTCAGCCAAATAGTAAGGTCTGCTTTTCGGGTACAGAAGAGCTTCCTGATGGTAACACCACTGCATTTATTGTTGTAAACTGTAGTATAGAAAATAATACAATAACCGGAGAATATCAATCTAACTATGATTATGGTATTCTGACAGCATCGTTAAACTAATAATCTATGATTTTATCGGTAATAAAATGAAGGCTAATGAGCTTAATTTTTCTATTTTTTGTGAAACTGAATTAGGCATTCACTCTCCAATTACATGCAGTTATCATATAGAGGGTGTTGATAGGCATACTGATACAATTACACTAGAAGCGGTAGA
>JBDHRI010000072.1:0-9495 GCA_039807465.1 Burkholderiales bacterium
TTCATATTCGTGGGCGTAGAATAGAGTTGCCACAAATTTTCTTTATGCGTGTAGCTATGGGGCTAGCGATTAATGAAGTTGAGCGTGAGAAACGAGCGATAGAATTTTACAAATTATTATCAAGCTTTGATTTTATGTCATCAACTCCGACATTATTTAACTCTGGTACGCTACACTCTCAATTATCAAGTTGTTATCTAAGTACGGTATCAGATGATTTGATCGGTATTTACGATGCAATTAAAGAGAATGCTCAATTATCGAAATTTGCTGGTGGTTTGGGTAATGATTGGACACCGATTCGTTCTCTTGGCGCACATATTAAAGGTACAAATGGTAAGTCACAGGGTGTTATACCATTCTTGAAAGTAGTCAATGACACTTGTGTTGCTGTAAATCAAGGTGGAAAACGTAAAGGTGCGGCTTGCGTATATCTCGAAAGCTGGCATGCCGATATCGAAGAATTTATGGATTTACGTAAAAATACTGGTGATGATCGTCGTCGCTGCCATGATATCAATACTGCCAACTGGATTCCTGATTTATTTATGAAGAGAGTACATGAGCAAGGTGAATGGTCACTATTTTCGCCAAATGAAGTACCTGATTTACATGATAAATATGGTAAAGAGTTTGAAGAAGCTTACCTAAAGTATGAACAGCTTGGTGCTGAAGGTAAATTACGTGTTTATAAAAAGATCCCAGCATTACAGTTGTGGCGAAAAATGCTAACTATGCTTTTTGAAACTGGACATCCATGGGTTACCTTCAAAGATCCATGTAATATCCGTTCACCACAGCAGCATGTTGGCGTAGTTCACAGTTCAAATTTATGTACTGAAATTACATTAAATACTAATGCTAACGAGATTGCTGTATGTAATCTTGGCTCAGTAAATTTGGTTAATCATCTAACCGATAAAGGTCTGGATTTAGATAAGTTAAAACGCACGGTTGCAACGGCAATGCGTATGCTAGATAACGTGATTGATATTAATTTCTATCCGGTAGTTAAGGCGCGTAATTCAAATCTTAAGCATCGTCCAGTTGGACTTGGTTTTATGGGCTTTCAGGATGCTCTACATATGCTACGTATTCCATACTCATCAAATGAAGCGGTCGATTTTGCCGATAAATCGATGGAAGCAATTGCTTACTATGCATATATGGCATCAACTGATTTAGCGGTTGAACGTGGGCGTTATTCAAGTTATGAGGGTAGCCTCTGGTCAAAAGGTATTTTGCCACTTGATTCATTAAAATTATTGGCAGATGCACGTGGTAGCCAGTATATAGAGGTTGACACTTCTGCAACTCTTGATTGGGATGCTTTACGCCAAAAAATCCAAGAGCAAGGGATGCGTAATTCAAACTGTCTGGCGATTGCACCAACTGCTACGATCTCAAATATTATCGGTGTTTCAGCGTGTATTGAACCTACTTATCAAAATATTTTTGTTAAATCAAATCTATCTGGTGAATTTACAGTAGTAAATGAATATCTAGTTCGCGATTTGAAACAGCGTGGTTTATGGGATGAAGTTATGCTATCCGATATCAAATATTTTGATGGCTCTTTAGCGCGCATTGAGCGAATCCCTACCGATTTACGTGAACTTTATGCAACTGCATTTGAGATGGATCCAAGCTGGCTTGTTGAAGCAGCGAGCCGTCGCCAAAAGTGGATTGATCAGGCTCAGTCATTGAATTTATACGTTGCTCAGGCATCTGGGCGCAAACTTGATGAATTATATCGTCTGGCATGGATTCGTGGGCTTAAAACCACTTATTATTTACGTACTCTTGGTGCAACTTCAGCTGAGAAATCAACTGGGCGTGGTGGAGAATTAAACGCAGTATCTGCCGATGGTAGTGCAGGTCAGTTTAGTTCGCGAGTAAATGTGGATACAGCAGCACCAGCTACTGATGCTAAATTCTGCTCAATTGATAATCCTGATTGCGAAAGCTGTCAATAATACAAGCATAAATTACCCCAAGCTAAACTTGGGGTAATTTATTTAGGAGCTAGGTTTTAGCCACCAGCTATCAGATTCAATTAGGTAATCTTCATCAATCAAGCTATCCGACCCGAAATGCATGCATAATAAAATCCTGATACTGCTGGTGATGCCGTTCAGACTCCGGATATTTATTTCGTTCAGCAATATGCCTCATTAATTGTTTCCTTACTTCTGGAAACAAAGATTTTAGATAATCATCAGTAAATTCATGATAATTAATAACACCGAAATGTGCAGTTGGCGCAAATAAATCAGAATGATAACCTAGCTGGATTGTCATGCGCTCAGCCACCAAAGCTTCTGTATAATTACGATGAATAGCGTGGTTATTATAAAATACAGCTTCGCCCGGCTTGAGCCTTATTTGCAAAGAATCTGGTAAATCAATATCAGATATTGGTGCAATTTTTAGGGAGCCCGCAAAAGCTTCTGTTTCCGTTCTAGTAAAATTTCGCTTGTGACTCCCTCTTACCAACCATAAACAAGAGTCTGGTAATAGAGCTATACTAGCTTGCACATTATTATGAAAATGGCTTCGTGTAAACCAGCCAGTATTTATTTGTCGAGCTGGAATCTGCATAATATCTCGATGCCACCCCTGACGATAGTCAACCCCTACCCTACCACATAAGACCGATGCCCCATCAAGAATAGCCGTTCCACCATTTAGTAAATCCATGCAGACATTATGTATTTTTTTGTTACAAATAATCTGTTGTAACCCAAAGATTGCATTTCTTGGCTGTAAAAATTGAGCATTTATCATCTTATTTGATACTTTAACTAGTTTTGCTAAATGCGAGTTATTGATCTGATCTTTATAATACTCAAGCTCTAACTCTGATAAAACCTCTTTAATGACAAAACCCGATTCGTGGTATTGTTTGATCTCACTTTTACTTAACACTTTATTCTCCAATAACTGAATTAATTACTGCTAAGAACCAGATAATAATCGATCATAGTATTTATTACAACCACACTTTTGTATGGGTATAAACAAGCATTTTGAACTTGATATTTGCCAATAGCAAAAGGATAGTCCCCCACGAACTTACAACCGCTTGGCTAGAGATGTGCTAAAATAATAAATTAACCCTTAGTGAAGGAAAATAATGATAAATATAGAAGAAATCGCCAAGATAGCAGTAAACGCATTAGAAGATGTAAAAGGTGAAAACATCGTCGTACTTGATACTGAAGAATTATCGCCATTATTTAGCAGAATGATAGTCTGTACTGGAAATTCAAATCGTCAGGTTAAAGCATTAGCTAATAACGTTAGCGAAGAATTTAAAAAAAATCAGATTGAGATAGTCGGTGTAGAGGGTGAACAAGGTGGTGAATGGGTACTAGTAGATAGCGGAGATCTGGTTGTGCACATAATGTTACCACAAGTACGAGCATATTATGATTTGGAGAGCCTCTGGAATGGTCAACGACCAGAGTAACACATATCAAAATGATTTATTTGCTGAGTCAAACCATACCAGCCTAAACAAACGGGAGTGGAAATCAACTCAGGATTCTATTGCCCACCATGGAATTGCTTTTGAGATATTTAATCAGGGCGTGGTAATTATCGGCAAAAGTGGAGTTGGTAAGAGTGAGCTTGGACTAGAATTAATTGATCGTGGTCACCGTCTGATTTGCGATGATCTTGTGTCAGGTCAATTGATTAATCAGGAAATAATCCTGTCTGCGCCGCAATCATTTGGTATTGGCTTTATGGAAATCCGGGGCATCGGTTTTGTTGATATTGGACGTTTTTATGGAATGCAGGCACTTTGTCAACAACAAAGACTTGCGCTTGTAATTGAACTTGTTGATAACAGTATGCTTGATATCGTAAATAAAGACAGATTAATGCAATTAATTAGCGAAGTAGATGTTCTTGGTGTAAAAATACCTCTTTATAAGCTACCTATTGGTGCTAATCGAAATCTGCCGGTTTTGGTTGAATTAATTGTTAAATACGCAACATCAAGAGAAATAGGCTATGACTCCCATAGCTTCTTTATTGAAGAACAGTTTAAAATGATTGAACAGGATAACCAATAAGATGCAAATTATTCTGGTTAGTGGCTTATCTGGAGCAGGAAAATCAACTGCACTACGAATTCTTGAAGATAGCGGCTATTACTGTATTGATAACTTGCCTCTCTCCATGCTTGAACAACTGGCACAGATCTATCAACAATATGGCTATAATCACATTGCTGTCGGTGTTGATATAAAAACCAGTCCGTTACTGGATAAACTGCCAGAGTCAATCAAAACATTACGGGACAACGGAATTGATACCCGTTTAATCTATCTTGATGCGAATAACACATCTTTACTAACTCGCTTCTCGGAAACACGGCGCAAACATCCACTTACTACAGCTACACGCACAATTGAAGAAAGTATAGCGTTGGAACGCGATTTGCTTGCTGAAATTGCAATGATATCCCACCGAATAGACACCAGCCATTTATCAGCTAATGATTTACGCAAACTGGTAAAAGAATTTGTCGAAGCTGACTTTAACCAGTTAAATATAATTATTCAATCTTTTGGCTTTAAATACCATCTTCCGATTGATTCTGACTTCGTATTTGATGTCCGCTGTTTACCAAATCCTCATTATGATAAAAATATTCGCGATTTTAATGGAACGCAAATACCAATAATTGAGTTTCTTGATAAAGAACCTGCGGTTCAAAATATGCTTGGCGATATATATAAAATGCTAAGTCGCTGGTTTGATGAATTTAGTAGAGATAACCGTAACTACTTGACAATATCGATTGGCTGTACGGGTGGAAAACATCGTTCTGTATATTTAACAGAAAAACTTGGGCAACTTGTCAAACATAATTTCCCCTATAATGTAATCACCCGCCATCGCCAGCTACTCAAGCAAGAAACAGATATCCCGCAAGGATAGTTTTCTAGATATTGATAATATAAAAGTCTCACAGATTAGGAAATGAGAATTTATTCATGTATGATGATATAATATTATTTGCCCAATTAGTAAAATGCGGTTCATATAGTACCGCCTCAACAATTTTGAAAATTCCACAACCCACAATTAGCCGCCGAATAAAGAACCTTGAGGAAACATTATCACTAGCCCTTCTAAAAAGAGATACACATAATTTCTCTCTTACCGATGCAGGTAATACTCTTTTCCATAAATTTAAAGATCATGCACACTATATCGAAAATGTCATAGAGCATTTGAAACAACAGGAAAATACTATTTCAGGCAGACTAAGAATTGCACTGCCAATAACTGTATCAATTGAAATTATTAATCCACACCTGGGTAAATTCATGCAAGATCACCCTGAGCTTGAATTAGATATTGACTATATCAATACTGACTTTGATATGCTAAGAAGTGATTATGATATTGCAATAATTTCTCACTTACCAGAACGTCCAACCCAGAAAATTCGCAAACTATATTCAGCAAAATTAGTTGCCTGCTGTTCAGATGAGTATATCAGGCAATATGGACAAGTAAAAAAGCTCAAGGATCTTGTTAATCACCATATCATTCTTAAAAATAATGATTTACCGTCAAATACAATTGCTTATAACATAAAAAATGAGCAGGCAACCAGTTTTAATCCCAAAAGCAAGATGCTATTAAATAGTTGTTATCAAACGATTGAAATAGCGCAAGCACACCATGCAATTGCTGTCTGCCTTGAGGAACATTACAAGCGGAGTAATCTAATCCAACTATTGCCAGATTACCATTTTGGAATAGTTAACTATTATCTAATGTCCAATAACAACGTACAAAATAGAAAGTCCCAAGCCTTTATTAATTTTATTGAATGGTGTTTTAGTCAAACTATCACACAAAATCTCGAACCAGATGAAAAATTATCACATTGAACTATTTCAACTTATTTAACAATAGAAATTTATTAGAAAAATAATAGAATAATTTAATGCACGCTAAGAAGTTTCTGAGGTAAAATAATTATTGCCCTACAGTGCTCGCGTAGTTGAAGTAATATTCTTGAACCAATGATGCTCTTAGATAGGTTAGCTTTCATGTAGTGAGCGTGTATCGTTCCTTGCGGATGATCCCATTAAACTACAAGCCGACCTAAAATTTTGACTAGGTTCATCATGAATATTCATCATACGACATAGTGGGGTTTTTTATTTTCCAATAAAAAAGAGCTGGTACAAAGCCCAACTCCCTTGAATAAGTAAAACCGATCAAATTAGCTGATGGAAATAATTTCAGCATGAATTAAATCATCAACTTTAGTTCCACCTACATAACTAATTGAAGACTGAAGATCTTCTTTAAGTTCATTAAGAAGTCGCTCCATGTTACCACGATAGTCGATTAGAATTTTTTTACCTTCAACATTCTTGTATTCACCCTTGTTGTACTGTGAAGCTGAACCATAGTACTCTTTAAAAGCACGTGGCGAAGCCTGTCCATCAATAGTTACCTCAATAATATTACCGGCTGATTGATCATAACCAGCAAAAAGGCTACCCGCCATTACCAGATTAGCTCCACAAGCAAATGCTTTGGCAATATCACCATGTTCAACTATGCCACCATCAGCAATCAGTGGCACTCCAGCTTCACGGGTGTAGCTAGCACAATCCAAAATCGTCGATACCATCGGGCGATGAAACCCTGTCTTATTTTTGGTAATACAAACTTTACCACCAGCAATCCCGGCTTTAATTGCATCAGCACCCCAAGCATGGACATCCCGTGCCGCATCACTACCAGCAATATTCCCTACAATCAAAAATGATTCGAAATGGTCTTTTACATATTTTATCATCCGTTCGGCTTTTGGACACCAAGCATTAGCAATATCAAGTGTCATGAATTCAGGAGTAAGTCCAGCAACCTGTAGCTGCTTTAATTGCGCAATCGTATCATCATTTACTCCGATACTAATTGACGCTATTAGCCCGTTTTCTTGCATATAACTTACAAATTCAACCTGATCAACATTAAAACGATGCATAGTATAAAACCAGCCACGTTTTGCAAGATATTCACAAGTATCTACATTAACCACAGACTTCATATTTGAAGGATAAACAGGCATAATAAATTTATGTTTACCAAGTGTTACTGAAGTATCACACTCTTTACGGCTATTAACTACTGTGTGACGAGGTCTTAAATACACATCCTGATAATTATATTCACGAGCTACAACTGTTTTAAACATATTAAAATTTCTCCAAAATTATAAACGCCACAATCTATATCCACGGGCAAGAATTTCATCTTTTGGTAATACAGATTTAACATCCAAGATTATCCCGCCAGGCTTAACCTTTGCTAACAAAGTATCCAGTTCAATTTGTTTAAATTCAGAATGAGACACTGCCAAAATTAGTAATGGTACCTGAGGTAACTCATTAAACTCATAGAACTTAACATTATATTCGTGAAATGCATCTTCTTTATCGGCTACTGGATCGTAGGTATAAACTTTGGCATTATAATCTTCAAGCTCACGAATTATATCAATTACCTTGGTATTTCGAACATCTGGACAATCTTCCTTGAAGGTAAATCCAAGCACTATCGCTTCAAGATTATCAATAGCTAAACCATGTTTGAGAAGTAGTTTAATCCCTTTACGAGCTACATAGCGCCCCATATTATCATTGATCCGTCTCCCGGCAAGAATCACCTGCGGAATATAACCAATTTGTTCAGCACGATAAGTAAGATAGTATGGATCAACCCCGATACAATGCCCTCCGACTAGCCCTGGACGAAATGGTAAAAAATTCCACTTAGTTCCAGCAGCTTGAAGCACCTCCTCTGTATCAATTCCCATCCGATCAAAAATAACTGCTAATTCATTCATAAAGGCAATATTCAAGTCACGCTGCGAATTTTCAATCACCTTAGCCGCCTCAGCAACCTTGATTGAACTAGCTTTATGAACTCCAGCAGTAACCACACTAGCATAAACATCAGCAACAATTTCGAGAGTTTTCTGGTCTGAACCAGAAACAATCTTATGAATGGTAGTAAAGCTACGCTCTTTATCACCTGGATTTATCCGTTCTGGAGAATAGCCAACTGTAAAATCTTCTCCACAACGCAATCCCGAAATATGCTCAAGAATCGGAACACAGATATCATCGGTAACTCCCGGATAAACGGTAGATTCATAAACAACTATATCGCCTTTTTTAAGTGCCTTAGCAACTGTTTCTGAAGCTTTTTTTACTGGCGTTAAGTCTGGCACGTGTGCATCATCAACCGGAGTTGGTACCGCAACTATGTGAAAATCAGCTTTTTTCAGATCATGAATATCACAAGTAAAAAGAATATCCGCTGACTCAAGATCCTCTTTTGTAGTTTCTTCAGTTCGGTCAATCCCCTGTTTCAGTTCAAGTATTCGCTGCGGGTTAATATCAAAACCAATAACCTGCTTCTGTTTACCAAAAGCGACAGCTGCAGGCAATCCAACATACCCAAGCCCAACTAGTGATACTATTCTATTATGCATATATTTCTTCACCCATTTAACTATTATTTAATGTTTCACCCAAGATTTTATTGGAAGCAATTAACCCACCAACATTACATCATGCTTTAATTTTAAATATTCAGCTAATGCCTGTTTATAATCCGGCATTTTATAATATTTAGCCAGTTTAGAATTATCAAGTATTGTATATTGTGGACGTTTAGCCTTAAACTTATAATCTTTATAACTAACAGGCTTAACTTTATCTGGATTTAAACCACTTAAAGTTAAGATTTCTTGAGTAAACTCATACCAACTACAACCAGTACTGCTCACACAATTGTAGACCCCAAAATCAGTAATTTTATCATCAATTAGGCAAGCAATTGCACGAGCAACATCAAGCGTGTGAGTTGGAGAGCTAAACTGATCATCAATCACCTGCCAGCTATCTTTTTCATTTGCAAGTCTTAACATAGTATTAATAAAATTCCCGCCTTTTCCTGCTGCTCCAGCAATACCAAATAGCGATGCCACCCGTAAAATAAAATATTTATCACAATTTGAACTTACCGCAATTTCCCCGGCATATTTTGATAAGCCATAAACATTTAACGGACTTGGAGGCGCAGTCTCTAGAATCGGTTCATTTGCTATACCATCAAGCACATAATCAGTAGATACCTGAATTAATATTGCCCCCTGTTCCTGACAAAATTTTGCCAGCTTTACAACAAAAGCACTATTTAAAATAAACGCCAGATCCGGATTATCTTCGCAACCATCAACATTAGTTGTTGCGATACAATTAATAATATATTCATAACCAGTGTATTTAGCTAATTGAGAACCAACATCAGCTGAAGCTGCATCCAGATCCAGCTGGGTTAAACCAAGAACGTCATTATTAGTTCCGGCAAATATCTTCATCAGATCACTGCCAAGCTGCCCGTTTGCTCCCAATACCAAAATTTTAGCCATTAGTTACGTCC
>JBDHRI010000073.1:0-9451 GCA_039807465.1 Burkholderiales bacterium
AGTTTATGGAAAATCTTTATTCCGCTACTAATAGCTTGGGGGATGATCTTGGTTTTTGGTAAGCCAGAACACTTTTTTGCTAGCGACCATTTACCAAAGCTTGCTTTTGAACCAGTATTATTAGCGATAACCTCAAGCGGCTTGGCGTTTGCTTTTTCTGGTTTTCAAAATGGATTGATTCTGGCTAATAGCACCAGTAATCCAAAACGGGCAATACCATGGTCAATTTTTGCGCCAGTTATAATTGGTTGGGTATTATATTCTTCCTTATCTCTAATGTTCATGTTTTGCCTGCCATCTGAAAAATTTGCACTGGTGAAGGCGGTCGCTCCATTACTTGGTTTATTAAGCCTATTTGGTTTAAATTATATTTATATTATTTTATTTGTTGATGCGGTAATTGCTCCACTTGGGACAGCTAATGTTTTTACCGCAGTAACTGGGCGCATTCTTTTAGGTCTTGGTCGCGAGTTTTTTCCAAAATCAATCTTAACTAAACTAAACAAATCAAATGCTCCTGCTATTTGTCTCTGGATAAATATGTTACTTGGGATTTGTTTCTTATTGCCTTTTCCAACCTGGACTGAGCTAGTTAACTTTTTATCGTCATTAGTTTTATTAAGTTGTATGTCTGGTCCGGTGGCGTTGATTATCTTACGGCGTAAATTTCCCGGGATTGAACGTAAATTTACCGTGCCATTATATAGACTAACTGGTTATCTAGCTTTTGTCAGCTGCGGGCTTTTTGTTTACTGGTCAGGTACGCAGAATCTTCTTTACCTGGTTATTTTGATTATTGCCGTAGCAATTGTTTACGCTACAATATTTGCTAAAGGTAACTTTATTAAAGTAATTTCTGAAAGCTGGTTTCTAATTGTATATATCGCTATTTTATATTTGATTTCAGAATTGCATGGTAAATCAATTATATCTTTCCCTAGCGATAACTATCTGGTAATATTATTTAGTTTGCTTTTTTGCTGGATTTTTGTTAATAAGCATGACAAGGTAGAAAGTATCGCGGCTAAAATTGAGCAGTTTAAACATGAGGTAGCAAATGAACAACACTAATCTTATCCTACCTAAAAATGCGCGCCAGCTATTTATTCAAGGACCAGTGGGGCTTCTTGATGTTCTTGAATTAAGTCCTAAAGAAGCGATTGGTGGTGTAGCACTTATTATTCACCCAGATCCTAAAGGTGGTGGAACTTATACCAACAAAATAGTCCAAACAATTGCTAAGGTTCTGAATGCTAAAGGCTATATTTGCTATTGTCCAAATTTAAGGGGCGTTGGACAGAGTGATGGTGAACATGATTTTGGTAATGGGGAAGTAGAGGATGGGTTAGCCATCTATGATCATTTACATAAGTTATATCCAGAAATGCCTTTTATTCTGGCTGGATTTTCGTTTGGTTCGGCAGTGATTTCAAATGTCGCAGCTAAGCGTGAGCATCGACAATTGTTGCTGGTTGGTCCTGCGGTTACGCGTTATAATGTGGTAGTTCCTGATTCAAATAAAACCTTTATTATTCACGGTAAGGATGATGAAGTTATTCCTCTTGATGAAGTATATCCGTGGGCGCAAAAGTATGATATTCCAATAAGTGTATTCATTAATACTGGGCATTTTTTTCATGGTAAGCTGGTACAACTACAAAATTATTTGTCACGTATTTTGGTGGCTTAACCATGCGTGTTTGTCATATTACTTCAGTTCATCCACGCTATGATATTCGGATTTTCATTAAAGAATGTAAGGCATTAGCCCAAAAACATGATGTTAGTTTAATAGTTGCTGATTCTCTTGGTGATGAGATTAAAGATGGCATAAAAATCTATGATATTGGCAAATCTACTGGTGGCAGATTACAAAGAATGCAAAAAACCAGCAGGGCAATATTTAATAGAGTCCTTGAGTTGAATCCCCAAGTTGTTCATTTTCATGATCCGGAACTGATTGGTATCGGAGTTAAATTAGCCAAGCTTGGGTATAAAGTAATTTATGATGTGCATGAAGATGTGCCAAAACAGGTTTTAAATAAGCACTGGATTCCAAAAGTTATCCGCCCAATCATTTCGTGTCTGGTTAAATATCGTGAAGCTTCGGCAGCTAAAGTTTTTGCTGGGGTAGTTACTGCAACTGAGATTATAGCTGATCGGTTTAGACTGTCAAATCCAAATACCTGTGTAATTCATAACTATCCAATACTTGCTGAGCTTGATGTAGCTGCAGTTGATTGGGATAAACGTTCAGATAATCTTTGTTATTTAGGAAGTATCTCAGAAACTCGTGGCATACTACCGCTTGTTGATTCACTGTCAATAAGTAAGCTAAAGCTTGATTTGGCAGGTCCTTTTAGTAATCAGGAAATTGAAAAGCAAATTAAGAATAGTGCCGGATATGACAACGTCAGGTATCATGGAGTACTTGATCGGAGTGGGGTGAAGTCAGTATTATCCTCCGTTAAAATTGGTATTGTGACGTTATTACCAACGCCAAGCTATGTGGAGTCCTTACCAATTAAGCTTTTTGAATATATGCTTTCAGGTATTCCAGTAATCGCTTCTAATTTTGAATTATGGCGTCCAATTGTTCTTGCTAATAATTGTGGGTTAATGGTGGATCCGGCTAATCCTGATGAAATTGCTAAAGCTTGCCTGAAGATTTTATCTGATCCAGTAGCAGCTCGTCAGATGGGAGAGAATGGGCGTAAAGCAGTTCTTGATAATTATAGCTGGGAACGAGAGCAGCAGCACTTACTTGATTTTTATCATAAGCTTTAAGGTTGCTGGTTCTGTTTTATAAAGATTTTTGCGGCAATTACACCTAATTCGTATAATAGATAAAGCGGTATGGCTAACATTGTTTGTGATAATACATCTGGAGGGGTGACTATTGCTGCAATTACAAATGATCCAACAAACATATATGGGCGGATTTTAGTGGCAGTGGTGATAGTAAGAAAGCCAAATTTAATCAGGAAAAAAATTATTACTGGTGTTTCAAATGTTAAGCCAAATGTAAAAAACAATGTTAATACAAAATCAAGGTATTTTCCAATGTCAGTTAGCATTGTAATTGAGTCAGGTTTAATACTGCCAATAAAATGAAATATTGCTGGCAATACCAGATAATAGCAAAAAGTAATTCCGCCAATAAATAATAAAAATGAACTGCTAATTGTACCTAGCAGCAGTTTTTTTTCTTGTTGATAGAGACCAGGTGCGATAAACTTCCAGAGCTGAAAGATTATCAATGGTAAGCTAATGATAAATGCAACTAGAGCCGTTAACTTTAATGGAACAAAAAATGGCGAGGTTATATCAGTTGCAATTAACTGGGAGTTTTTAGGCAAGAATTTACCTATCGGAGTAGCCAGTAATTGATAGAGCTTATTGCTAAATGGGAAGAGGGCAATAAAAACTACTGTAAATCCAAGTCCTGCTATTATAATCCGTTTTCTCAGTTCAATCAGGTGTGAAATAAATACTTGATCTATCTGCTTACTCATCAAATAATTCCGGTTCTCGATTGAAATCAAGCTCTGGTTGATACAGAAAGTAAAATTCCTGATAGTCAAACTCTTCCTCCTGCAAATCATTTACTTGGATTTGGGGTGTTTCTATTCTAAATTGATTCCTGATTTGGTCTATTTGTTGCTGAAATTCTGTTTTTAGGTTATTAAATTGTTCAATTCCAGTCGTTTCATATAGCTGTGAGCGAATACTGCTGCTCATTTCACGAAAAGTTGCAACCATTTTACCTGCTTTTCTGGCAATTACAGGCAATTGTTCTGGTCCAAAGATTATTAATGAAATTATCAGTATTAGGATAATTTCACTAAAGCTAATTCCAAACATTATTTATGATTATCTTCTGTATGTTGTTTGTCATTAGTATTTTCATTTGTGGCATTTTTAAAGTTCTTTACCGCCTCACCCAAGTCCTGCCCGATGTTTTTGAGTTTTTTGGTTCCAAAGACCATAACAACAATTAAAAGCACTATTAGCCAGTGCCAAATACTTATACTACCCATTTTCCTTCTTTCTGTTAACGATTACCAAAAACATGTATGTGTAGGTGAAAAACCTCCTGTCCACCACCAATACCAGTATTAATTTGAGTTTTATATCCTTTGTGTAGTCCATGCTCAAGTGCTAGTTTATTTGCCATAATCATCATTTTTCCCATCAATTCTTGATCAGCATCTGTAAGTTCAAGCATGCTTTCGATATGTTTTTTGGGGATTAATAATAAATGGACATCTGCTTTAGGATTAATATCGTTAAAAACAAAGATATCTTCATCTTGATATACTATTTTTGTTGGTATTGAACCATTAATAAGTTTACAAAATATGCAATTAGTCATAAAATTCTTTCCGTTTTAAATAAAAACTGATTGACTGAAGTAATCCTAAAGCTTGATGAGTATAAAGTAGTTTATCAACTTATGATAAAGACATAAATTCAATAAATAGTATCCTCAATATAAGCAAGTATTATACAGCTATTTATTTGATGATATAATTATAGCTTAAAAATTTGGTTGTTAACAAGTGCAATACTGGTTAAAGCTGTTACCATTTGGTTTTATGGTTGCTGCTTATGGTATAGGAAGTTTAATGTTAAAAAAGATATTGAAAATAAAGCTTAAGGTCGTTGGTGGGATTTTACTGATTCTATTACTGGTACAATTAATTTCTGCATATTTCTTTGGTGTAATGGCAGAAAAGCAACTGGATTTACAGTTTAAGTATATTACTGACACGTCCTTGATCAAGGTTGTTAGCCGGGATTATAATCGTGGTTGGCTTACTTCTAATGAAAGTGTAGTTCTATCAGTTAATAATCAGGTACTGAAAAATGTACTGGCAATTTTACCCGGTGCTAATGCGCATGAATCAATTAATGCACTTGCAAATGGTACTTATCAGATTCATTATACAACCAAAATAACTCATGGTTTATTTGCTGGCTGGTTACATGGAACATTTATTCCTACATTAGCTTATGCTTCAACTGATATAGTTTTTCCTGAAAAAATTGATAAGCTTTTAACAAAGTTTTTTGCTAGTAAAAAACCCCTTGAAATAAATAATGTTATTTATTTGAATAAATCGGGGCGCTATGTGGTTTATTCACCTGGTTTTGGTTATGATGAGGCTTTATCTGGAGTAAAAATTAATTGGGGTGGGCTGTACCTAAAAATTGCGTATAATCCAGAATTTAATTATTTTAAAAATGACTTATCTGCTCCGTTATTTGAATTAAGTGCTCCTACTAAAGGTGAATTTGTTTTCAATGGGTTTGAATATGCTTCAGACTCACGTTATAGTGTAAATAACATAAAAGTTGGAACAACAGCCCTAAAACTTGCTAATCTTAGGGTTGCAATGGTTGAATCTAATTCTGTTGGGTTACGGTTTGGTGAAATGGTCCACGCTCTGGTTGGTGTAAACTCAGCTGATTTCCTAAATGGGATTGATGTTATAAACCCGGCAAATTTTCAGATCCAAAATGTGGTTTATAACGCGCTAAGTAAGGATGAGAATAATTTCTTCAGTGCTGCTGCCAAGGCTGGATTTGAGATCCTGACTAGTAATAATAGAAAATACGGACCAATGAATTTTGATTTAAGTTTAAATCATATTTCTTCGCCTGAGTTTAGTAAGCTACTTGATAATCTGAATGATACTGCTGGGCAAGATCAAACTGATCAACTAAGTAGAGATAAAACTATTGCTATGCTGAAGACGTATTTGACACCTATTTTTGTACAGCAACCTGAAGTTATATTAAATGGTTTCAGTTTAGTAACTCCTGATGGTGTAATTTCTCTCTCTGGACGGGCAACTACGATTAATTTTGAATCTTCAGACATGCAGGATCAAGCAGCCTTTATGAAGAAAATGTCAGCAAATATGAAGTTTTCAGTGCCTAAATCAGTTTTGGCATACTTCTTTATTTTACAAATGAAGTATTTCTTGACCGCAGGAAATGCGCAGATGGATCAGCAAAGTAGTGATGCGTTGGCAAAAGTTGTTAATATACTTCTTGATAACCAATTACATGTTTGGCTTAAAAAAGGATTCTTAATGCAGAAAGAAAGCATGATTAGTAGTACAATTTCACTTGAAAGTGGAGTTGTTTACCTAAACGGTATCCCTACTAAATAGATAACTAAGATGCAAGAATCATTAGACAGTAATTCGCTATTAAATAGTCGCAAGTTTTTGCCACTATTTACGATACAGTTTTTAAATGCTATTAATGATCATATATTAAAAAACGCCATCCTTGTTATGATTACGTATCAGGGAATGGTTCTGGCAGGATTGAGTCGTGAGCTTTCAGTAAATATTGCCACTTTACTCTTTATCCTGCCATTTTTTCTGTGCTCAGCTTATGCTGGCAAACTTGCCGATACCTATAGTAAAGTATTTCTTATAAAAATAATCAAATTTTGTGAAATAGGTATAGTCATAGTTGCAATAATTGGCTTTATAACCCATGATTTCTATATTTCGATTACTTCACTGGTTGCCATGGGCATACATTCAAGCTTCTTTGGACCGATAAAATACTCAATTCTCCCGCAGTACTTTAGTGAACGAAAACCTTTACTGCTGGCTAATGGTTATATTGAGCTTGGTACTTTTGTGGCGGTACTTCTTGGTCAAATGCTTGGCAGCTGGTATATGGCAAATAGGCAGCTGGAAATAGTTATTGCCATGATGTTAGTATCAACATTTATGGGTTTATTATTAAGTTTTCGCCTTGAAAAAACCATTCCTGCTGGTGAGCAGGAGAAAATCAACTGGAATGTTTTTCAAGAAACTTATCGAGTTTATAAAAAAATTACGGTTAATAAAAATATTCGTAATAACCTGCATGCGATTTCTTGGTTTTGGGCGATGGGGGTCATTTATACGACTCAACTCCCTGTATTTACTGAAAGCTATATGGGCGGGTGTGCACATGTATTTAGTATTTTATTGGGGGTGTTTTCTGTTTCAATCGGGCTTGGCTCCGTTGTCTGCGCCAAAATTTCTAATGGGCATATTCATAAACGCTTTGTTATTTATGGTGCTTTAGGGAAATCTATTTTTAGTGTTATTCTATTTTTTCTAAATTACACTGTAAAAACCCATTGTATGGATCTTGGTGAATTTAGTCATCAATTGATTGGTATTTTAAATTTTGGGTTAATCTTTCTAATTGGTTTTTCAGCTGGCTTTTATTCAGTAACCTGTTATAACGAGTTACAGGTGATTTCGCCACTTAATATTTTATCTCAGGTTATTGCTGTAAATAATCTGATGAATGCTGCTTATATGGTTGTAGCATCTGTTTTATGCTCAATTTTATTGATTTTTATTAGCCTTTGGTGGTTACTGATGCTTGCAGTTATATGTAATTGCATTTTTGTGTTTATTTATTGGCGATTAAACTTTAAATTAGCTAATAATTGATATCTCTTTTTATCGACCTAATTTTATTATTGTAACTCCATTTCCTCCCTGCTTTGGACTTCCATAGCTATAGCCAATGACTTGTGGTAGATTCTGTAGGTATTTACGTACAATATTCATTAATACTGGCTGATTATTGGCTGAGTTTTCCCCTTGACCATGAATTACTTTTAGACAGCTGGATTTTTCATTTGCATTTATAAACCTTTCTAATAGATCAAGGGCATGTAACTTACTATAGTTATGTAAATCAAGAGCTGCATTTATTTTGAATTTTTCATTACGTAATTCTTTGGGTAGATTTCTTTGACCATGGCGGAAAAAAATAGCATCACTATTAAATTCATCAAAAAAATCAAATCCTTGTTGTTGCCTAGATTCGTGTGGCTGATCTAATTTTCTTACTAATTTTATTTGCCGAGGTACATGTAATTCAATCGTATCATTACTAATGGCTTTGATATTATTTTTAAGGCAGTAGTCTTCGAAGCTGACATCATTAATCGGGACATTTTTCTGTTCCTGTTTTTCTATTTGCTGTTTGTTTAAAAGTCTTGATTGTTTCTTTAGTTTTTTTAATTTGTCATGCCACATATTTATTTGCTTCATCTTCAATTAAAATTATTTTTTGGGAGTGGGTACTGAATATTAGCCCTCTTATAAGCTCCCCACATGAGTTATATGCTATAATTGATGATAACATATAACTTGATAAAATTTCAATGGGGCATTTATGGCAAAAGTTAGTTTTGATGAATCATACCAATTATACCGTCGTATTTTTACCGCCTACCTTTCAAAATATTGGCGTAAATTTTCGATTTCCCTTGTAGCTATGGCTGTTGCAGCTGCTACTGAGCCAGCATTTGCTAGGCTTATGAAACCCTTAATTGATAAAGGGTTTACCGATCAGGATAAGACGGCTATGATTCTTACTCCTTTGGCTGTAATGGGAATCTTTTTTATCCGTGGTGCTGCCTCATATGTTAATGAAACGACGTCAACTTGGTTATCTGGTACCGTTGTTGAGCAGATGCGCCAACAAATGTTTAATAAACTATTGCGGATGCCTGTTGCTTATTATGATAATCATAATTCTGGACGCATGATTTCGCGGATTTTATTTGATGTGACTCAAATTACTGATGCTGGATTCAATGTTATTACGGTTACCGTTAAAGATGGGCTTACTATTATTGGATTATTGGGACTTCTATTTTATACTGACTGGCAATTAACCTTATTTTGTTTTTTTACCATGCCCTTTGTTCTGGTTTTGGTAAGAATACTTGCAAAACGCTTGCGTAAACTAAATAAAAATAATCAGGAACAGTATGGCGAAATGACTCAGGTAGTAACTGAAGCTGTGTCCGGTCAGAAAGTAGTCAAGCTTTTTGATGGTTATAGTTATGAAACCTCAAGATTTATTGATTATGCTTCGTCAATCAAAAGAAATAATGTTCGCCAGTCTGGGACTTCTTCGCTTAACTCGGGTTTAAGCCAATTTTTATTTGCAATGGCATTATCTTGTATTCTTTATTTTGCGACAAGCCGCTCGCAAGCTAGTGGATTTACGGCTGGGGACTTTGTTTCCTTCATTACTGCGATGATTATGATTGCCCAGCCAATGAAACGTATTACCAATGTAACTCAGTCGCTGCAACGTGGCTTGGCATCTGCCGAATCAGTTTTTGAGTTCCTTGATGAAAAAGAGGAAGCTGATAATGGGCATGCTGAATTAGAAACTATTACTGGTAACATCTCCATCCAGAATATGAGTTTTAAATATCCTGTTGCAGAAGATATGGCATTAAAAAATATTAACGTTGAGATTCGTGCAGGAGAAACGGTTGCTTTAGTTGGTAGTTCCGGAAGTGGTAAAACTACTCTTGCTAATATGATTCCTCGTTTTTATTCGCCAACTACAGGCACGATAAGTCTTGATAATCAGGATTTGGAAACTATCGCACTTA
>JBDHRI010000074.1:0-9118 GCA_039807465.1 Burkholderiales bacterium
GGGGTGCCATTCC
Organism: Burkholderiales bacterium; assembly: GCA_039807465.1. Classification (GTDB taxonomy): domain Bacteria; phylum Pseudomonadota; class Gammaproteobacteria; order Burkholderiales; family UBA11063; genus Aquella. The sequence continues at coordinate 14 of JBDHRI010000074.1, forward strand.
CAAACCGCAGATTTTTTTGATATTATGCTATAACTATTGCCATACATAAATTATAGCAATAGCTCAACTATATCTTTGTATGATTGGCTCCATTGGGTCAAATCCAACATAAAGTAACGTTAATCACTTATTAATCAATACTCTAACTATTGCAATGAACTTTATTATTGTAACTGTTGTAATTCTGAAGTTGGACATAAATATGCTTTGCCACCATCTAATGACGAGTTCATTTCAACATAATTAGCACCAAGAACTTTTGCCCTATTTATATGAAGCTGAGAAATATTTTTCCCAAGATGAACGTTAGCTTCTGAAGTAAAAGTTTCATGTGGCCCATATACCTCACCGATATACTTACAGTTTTTAGGTGCTTTAATGGTTGACATATAAACCACGGTATCTGATTTATTAGGAGCTTTATCGGAAGAGCAAGCACTTAGAATTGTTAAAACAATTAATGGAACAAGTAATTTTTTCATTTTAAATCCTATCAATTTATTACATTTTATGTTCTATACATGTGTTTGATTCATGTAAATATTTCGAGATGCTTTGAGCAATTCCCAAAATTACAAAAACACACACGATTATTGCCAACAATTTTAAAACTAACAATTTTTTATTACTTTCCAAACTGACTTTATTAATGCCAGTAAGATAACCTACTAAGTACCCACAAAAGGCGATAGTAATTAACAATAATGTTAGGTGTAGTTCCATTGTACTTGTAGACATAGATTACCTTTTATTTTATGTTTATTTTGTTAATTGATTTATTGTGGTTGTTACAGCATAACCTCCACCTAAATCTTGATATAAAACCACGATAGCTAATAATTTATCTAATTTACTTTGGGTTAAAGCAATTTGTGCTTGTTGTAATCCAAGCTGACACTCTAAAACCGCAGTATAATTACTTAAACCATTTTGAAATTGAACTATTTCATTATTGCATCCTTGCGCTAAGCTAAGGTTGGCATGGGCAAAATCATCATAACGTTTAGCGTAAAGGCGATGAGCCGATAAATCATTTTCAACATCACGTAAAGCTTTTCGTACCGTTTGTTCATAAGTATAGTAATCTTTTGAGTATTGGGCTTTGCTGGAATCAATTTGCCCATAAGCCTTTGGATTAAGTAGCGGTACATTTAAGTAAGCTTCCCCCATATTCATGCCCATTGGATTACCAATTCCACTAGCTGTTGGTGAGGTAGCCGCTACGAAATCATCCAATTGGATTGAAGGCAATAAATTTGAATAAGCTAATCCTACTCCAGCATTGCTGGCTTTTAATTGTTCTTCTGCAGCCCTTACATCTGGGCGGTTAGCAAGCACTGTAGCGGGTAAGCTACCTGGAGCTATGCTATTAGCATTTAGTTTATCAAAAGAAGTTAATAAATCAAGCTTGCCTGGGTTTTGGTTAGTTAGATAGCGTAGGGCATTCTGGCTAACTGAGATATTATTTTCTAAAGTTGATAGCTGCGCTTCGGTTTGCATTACATCACTAGCTGCATTTGATACTGTTTTGGCATCAGCTAAGCCTAGCTCAAATTGTTTGCGATAGGCTATTTCACGCTCTTTATATATTTTTAATAATTCTTGCGTTAATTGTAACTGGCGTTCCTGGCTAGCTAAAGTAAAGTAGCTGCTGGCAGCTTGGCCAATTATAGTTAGTCTGGCGCTATCCGTTGCGTATTTGGAAACTTCTAGCTGATGTTTAGCTTGTTCCTGGGCTTTAATCTGACTAAATATGTTTAGCGTATAACTAGGAAATAAGCCTAGGAAATACCCAGGATTATTAAATGCCCACATCTGGCTAAAACCTAGAACTACCGGAATATTCGGAATCCAACCAAACTGTACTTGTTTTAATTGTCCTTGGGCATTGGCTAAATTAGCCATTGCAATCTTAATATCATTATTATTAAGTAAAGCACTTTCAATAATTTGATTTAGACTCGGGTCATCAAATTGCTTCCACCATTTTAATTCTGCTAAGCTTTCAGCCTGGTTTATTGCTGTCATATTCAAATCTTCGTCACTTTTATTCCAGGTACTCGGTACTCCCAAATCAGGTTTAGTGTATGGCTGGCTAAATATTGAACAGCTTGCTAAGGTTATTGCTGGAATTAACCACAGTAAATTATTTTTTTGCATTTTGATATTGATTCCACACTAAGTAAACACAAGGAATAACTAGCAGCGTTAAAATAGTACTACTAACCATGCCGCCTATCATTGGAGCGGCAATATGGCTTATTACCTCTGAGCCGGTACCGCCAAACAACATTATTGGTAATAGCCCACCAATAATTGCGCAAACAGTCATTATTTTGGGCCTTAAACGTAATAAACTTCCTTCCATTACCGCTAATTTAATATCAGCATTAGTTAATTTCCGGTTTTCTTGTTGTGCAATGCAGCGCCGTTCTTCTAAAGCATGGTTTAGGTAGACTAGCATAATTACCCCAGTTTCAGCAGCTACCCCGCTCAAGGCAATAAATCCAACACTAACCGCAACGGATAAGTTGTAACCAAGTAAATAGACAATCCAGATTCCGCCACCTAAGGCAAACGGTAGAGAGAATAGAATCATTAATACTTCAGTTAACCGCCCGAAACAGAAGTAAAGCAATAGAGCAATAATAACTAAAGTTATGGGGGCTGCATAAGCTAATCGTTCTTTGGCTCTTTCCATATATTCATACTGCCCTGACCAAGCAATGGAGTAGCCAGCCGGAAGTTTTACTTGACTAGCAATTACTTGCTGTGCGGTTTTAACATAGCCTGCTAGGTCTGAACCATTTATATCAATATAAACTAATCCATCAAGCTTGGCATTTTCACTTCTAATCATATCCGGGCCATTATCAATCTGGATTTGAGCAATTTCACCAAGTGGTACGGTTGCGCCAGACGGGGTAACTAATGGCAGCCATTTTAGCTTATTAATAGAATCACGAATCTCGCGAGGATAACGGATATTAATTGGATAACGCTCACGTCCTTCAATGGTCTGACTTACATTTTCACCGCCAATTGCTGATTGAATAATGGTTTGAACATCAGCTATATTTAATCCATAACGGGCAGCTGCCTCCCGATTGATATTAATTGTTATATAGCGCCCACCGCTAACCCGTTCGGCATAGACCGTAGAAGTCCCTGGCAATTTTTTGATAACAACTTCTATTTGTTTTCCCAGTTTTTGGACAACACTTAAATCTGGGCCAAAGATTTTTATGCCAATTGGCGTTTTAATTCCAGTTGAAAGCATGTCAATCCGAGTGCGGATTGGCATTACCCAGGCATTACTTAGTCCTGGAAGCTTAACTTTGCTATCTAGTTCAGCTATAATTTTATCCATCGTCATGCCTTTGCGCCATTCACTTTGTGGTTTCAGTTGAATTATAGTTTCAAACATAGATAATTGTGCTGGATCAGTCGCTGTTTCCGCACGCCCTGCTTTACCAAATACCGACTTAACTTCAGGTACTGCGGTAATTAATTTATCGGTACGTTGTAAAATAGTTCTGGCGTCATTAATCGAAATTCCTGGTAAGGTAGTTGGCATATATAAAATATCACCTTCATTTAATGAAGGCATAAATTCCTTACCTAACTGAGTTAATGGCCATAAACCAATACCAACCAAGATTAACGCAATAACTAAGATTAATTTAGGCTTATTTAAGGCATGATTAATAAAAGGTTTGTAAATGGCCTGTAAGAACTTATTAATCGGATTTTTATGTTCCGGGACTATTTTGCCACGAATGAACCAACCCATTAGTACTGGCACCAATGAGATAGATAAAAATGCCGCGGTTGCCATTGAATAAGTTTTAGTAAATGCCAATGGGTCAAAAAGTTTACCTTCCTGACCTTGCAAAGTAAAAATTGGTAAAAAACTAAAAGTAATGATCAATAATGAGAAAAACAATGGTGGAGCAACTTCATAACATGCTTCACGAATAACGTCCCAACGATTATTCTCATTAACCTCAGTTTTTTCAAAATGTTTATGTACATTTTCCACCATTACTACAGCAGCATCAACCATTGCCCCCACGGCAATGGCAATCCCGCCAAGAGACATAATATTGGCATTAATTCCCTGGAAACGCATGATTACTAATGCCATTAAAATACCAATCGGTAGGCTTATAATAATTACTAATGCCGAACGTAAATGAAATAGGAATAATACACAAATTAGTGAAACCAAGATAAATTCTTCAACCAGTTTATCCTTTAATGTGGCGATTGCGCGTTCAATTAACCCGGAACGGTCATAAGTAGGTATTATTTCAACCCCTTGAGGTAGGCCTGCTTTTACTTGCTCTAATTTAGCTTTTACATTCTCAATCGTTTGCATAGCATTTTGATTAGAACGCATGACAATAACACCGCCAACTACCTCACCTTGACCATTTAATTCAGCAACACCACGTCTTGCCTGTGGTCCTAATTGTACTCTTGCTACATCTTTAAGTAAAATTGGCGTTCCATTACTGCCACTACTTAACGGAATGTTTTGGATATCCTGTAACTTACGAATAAATCCGCTTGAGCGTATCATATATTCTGCATCACCCATTTCGACTACTGAGCCACCACCATCACTGTTGCCAGCTTGAATTGCAGTTTGTACCTGGGCTAAAGTTAAGCCATAAGCCCGTAATTTATCCGGGTCAACCACTACTTGATATTGTTTTACCATCCCACCAATGGTAGCCACTTCAGCCACCCCTGGTACTTTTTGTAATTCAAATTTAAGAAACCAATTTTGTAAACTGGTTAATTGCCATAAGTCATGTTGGTTACTTTTATCAACCAAAGCATACTCATAAACCCAGCCTACACCAGTTGCGTCCGGGCCTAATGATACTTGTACTTGTTTCGGTAATTTACTACTAATTTGGCTTAAATACTCTAAAACTCGAGACCTAGCCCAATATAAGTCAGTTCCATCCTTAAAGATGATATAGACATAAGATACCCCAAACCCTGAAATACCGCGTACTAATTCAGCACCTGGTACTGCTAGCATAGCCGTAGTCAAAGGATAGGTAACTTGGTCTTCTACGACATTAGGCGCCTGCCCAGGATAATCAGCTTGAATTATTACCTGAACATCGGATAAATCAGGAATGGCATCAACAGTAGTTTGTTTAGCATAAAAAATGCCTAATACAATAAATAATAATGTTCCAATTAATAACAAAAAGCGATACTGAATTGACCAATTAATAATTTTTTTAATCATGCTGGCCACCGCTATCTAATTTATCAACAGCTGAATTTAAGTTAGCTTCTGAATCAAGCATAAATTCACCAGATTTAACTACTGATTCACCTAGATTTAGCCCGGATGTGACTTCAATTTGTCCATTAGTCTCATCGCCAAGAGTTACTTTACGTACTTGAAATATACCATTACCTAAGGCAACAATTACGCGATTACCATTTGGATCTCTTATTACTGCCTCTTCTGGGATACTTAGTTTACCAACTTTAGAGCTAGTAGCAATTGTAATATTGCCATACATATTCGGCTTTAATACTAAGCCAGGATTATCAAAGCGTAACCTGGCTTTTAAAGTACGGGTTTGTGCATCAATCTGCGGATAGATATATTCCACTGTACCTTGCCAAGTTTTATCTGGGTAAGCGGTAAATTTGGCAACTGCAGCATTACCAACTTTCAGCCACCCTGCTTGTTTTTCAAAAACCGCAGCTATTAACCATACCGAAGATAAATCAACTATGCTAAATAGTTTAGTCTCTGGAGTAACATAATCCCCTTCACGGACATTTAGTTCTGCTACGATACCATTTTGTGAAGCATAGACATTAATTAGTTGACTTACAGTCTTAGTTTTTTGTAATTGCTGGATTTGAGCTTCTGAAACGTGGAAGGTAGTTAACTTTTTAAGGGCGGCCTCAGCAAGAAATTTGTTTCCACTTTGGAATGCCATTAAATACTCTTGCTCAGCATTAATTATAGTTGGTGAATATATCTGTGCCAACAATTGACCTTTCTTCACCTGAGTACTGCTACTTTTAACCGCTAAATTACGTACCCAACCATTAGTATAAGAAGTAACATAAGCAATTTTGTTTTCATCAGATTCAACATAGGCATAAGTAGCAATTTGGTCGGCTAGGCTACCATTTATCACTGGTGCAGTTACTACTCCAAGATTATCCACATAACCTTGGGGCAGCTTGATACTGTTTTTAGGTTGATTATCGTCTTTGGCTTTGGGATAGACTGGTACTAATTCCATACCCATTGCCGATTTACCAGGTTTAGGATAATGTACACTTGGTTCCATTGGGTCAATCCAATATAACGGAGTTTTTGCGTTAGATGTATCGTTTTTATTATCCTGGCTAGGCTTCTTTTCATGCTCCTCAGCTTGATCTTCATGGTCATGCCCCATATCCATATTACTCATGTCATGGTCTGCAGATTGCCCGGATGTTTTATTCCCATGATGATGGTTATGGGTTAACTGCATATCTGGCGTTTGGGCTTTAATTACTCCAATACCATAGCGGTATACCACTTCAGCACCCAAATAACCAGTTGCTAATACGGAGATTTGAGTAATGAATAATAAAGTTATTAGAATATAATTGAAATCAAGCTTTTTGCGATATTGGATGAGGGATAAGCTTACAGATAATAGAATAAGAATAAATGAAATAACGGCAGAATTTCGATGTGTCTGCATAGCCTGGTGTCCAGCTTCATCATGAAGCACTGTATAGTAGGCATGTAACCCAGCTAATACAGTTAAAATGCTAAATATTCCAGCTAACCACAAACACCACCGCCCCACAATAGCTATTTCATTTAATATTGTGCTTCGCTCAAAGCGTAAGTTACCAATTAAGTACAGCACATGAAAAATAAAGGATACACTTACCATAGCTATAGTAAAGTGCACCAGAATTGGATGAATATTGGGGATAATGGAAAACTGTTTTAATGCGGTTAGCATGGATAAAACCTTATAAAATCAATCAATAATTAGCATCGCTAACGTTATTTTTGAGAAGCTGCATTGCTAGCACTCTTTTTGCTATTATGCTTCATCTTAGCGTGTGCGCTACTGGATATTCCTTTCATATTTGACATATCCATATTACTCATGTCCATGCCATTCATATTATCCGCTGCCCACGCTAGGCTAATCGTACCAGCTAGAATAATTACTAGTTTTTTAAATGATTTCATGAAAAACTCCTATTTAAAATTAGAAATAAATTATTTGTAATACCATAACCAATGCCATGATTGTCATTAACAAGTCTTCAATAATAGCAATACTTCCTAGCGGCACCTTTAAGAAAGTACCAACGCAGGCACAGTAAAACTTCTGCTTTGAAAATTTAGCGTTAATTACACCAATACTGGAAATTAGCATTAGCACAAATACCACCAAATTAAAATATAGGTATTGAGGAAATATCAAGTACCCGAAGCCAAACCCAAGCTCTATAAAGGGATAAATATAACCATAGCGATAAAATTTCTTGGCGATTAAATCGTAAGATGAGTATCCCCCGGCAAAACCTTCTAAATCAAGTAGCTTAAAAAATGAAAAGACTAGAAAGAAACTTGCCATAAAATTAGCCATAAAACTGCCCAATTGCATGTTATTAGCACTAATCACAAGATTCACCAAAACTAAATAAGCAAAAATCATATAGATTGGCTTATAGGATGGTTTATCTTCATGGTTTATTGGCACCGCCTGGGTATTATCTTCCGAAAGTTCACTTACTGAATAATTGCCGATTGTAGCTAAGGATATATTCAACTGTTTGACGTCTGTTGGAAGAACAATTTCAAACTCTATTATGCTGTTATTTTTGCTAAAATTTATATTGGTAGCACTCAATTCATTAGTTAGTACTGTGCTAATTTTTTGAATACAGCTTGCACAGCTTATACCGCGAATAGAGAATTTATAGTTCATTTTATAACCATCATAATTAATTCGTTGTGCTAAAATCATGTTAATATACTCCCCGGTAGTATATCACATTAAAATGGAATTGCAAATGAAAAATGAAAAGAAACACCCAAATCATATAACAGAGCTTGGTAAAATCAATCGAGCCATAGGACAGCTTGAGGGAGTAAAAAAGATGGTTGAAGAAAACCGTTACTGTGTTGAAATACTGCAACAATTAAAAGCGGCGCGTTCCGCAATTAAAAATATTGAGCAAAATGTATTAAAGAAACATATGCAGATGTGTTTATTAAAAGCAGCCAAGAGTCAGGATGAAGAAGAAATATTAACTAAAATTGAAGAACTGCAAAATATTATCAAAAACTATAACTAAACCATTAGCGTTTTTTTATAGTGTCAAAAATATGCCGTTTATTGATGTATGTAGTCAGACCTATATGGTTGTTGTACCCTAAATATTGTGCGATTTTTCTTATTGACAATCCAAGAGCCAACAATTCCTTGATTTTTTCGAGGTCTTTATCAAATTTGCTCTTTTGAATCGTTCCTTTGGGCTTGCCAAGCTGGATCCCTTGACTTTTCTTACTTGCGAGAGCTTCTTTTGTTCGTAAACTAATTAAGTCTCGTTCAAGCTCAGCAAATAGAGAAAATAATGCTGTAATAATTTTCGAATTCATGTCGTGTTGCTTAATATCAAGATTTTGCTTAATTGCTATAACCCGAACTTGCTTCTTAATTAACGCATTAATTAGTCCAATAATTTCAGCAGTGCTTCGGCCAAGCCGGCTTAATTCAGTAACAATAAGAGTATCTGCATCATTTAAAGTTGACACCATCTCATCAATACGCCTATCCTTGCTGGTTTTTCTGCTTGATATCGTTATTTGGATAAAATCATCAACTTCAAGATGATTTTTGCGAGCGTATTCTAGAATTTCCAGTTTCTGATTATTCAAATCCTGTTTATCCGTAGAAGCACGCAGATAAGCGATAATTTTAGCCATTTTGAGTCACTGTTAAGTATTAACCTATAAATTGATATAAAATTATACAATATTTCATATAGATAAGAATTGTATCACATCAACAAACCAGCTGTATAATAACGATC
>JBDHRI010000075.1:0-8693 GCA_039807465.1 Burkholderiales bacterium
TTTTCCATGATCCACGTGACCAATTGTCCCTACGTTTACATGCGGTTTCGTACGTTCAAATTTTTCTTTAGCCATTTATTAACTCCAAATAAAAGTTGAAATAAAATATGATTTATTGCATTAATTTCATGGTGCCCAGGACCAGATTTGAACTGGCGACCTCTCCCTTACCAAGGGAGTGCTCTACCCCTGAGCCACCTGGGCTTGATACTGTTAATCTAACCTGGAAATGGAGCGGGAGAAGGGAATCGAACCCTCATCATAAGCTTGGAAGGCTTCTGCATTACCACTATGCTACTCCCGCACGAACCTCAAGTTTATTCTGGCATGATTCTAATATATAGTTTATTTTTTTGCAAGAATTTTTTGATATTTTTCGCATTTAGTTGTCGGTGGTGGAGGGGGCAGGATTCGAACCTGCGAAGGCATTGCCGCCGGATTTACAGTCCGGACCCGTTGACCGCTTGGGTAACCTCTCCATTGACGAGGTGGTTATTTTAACTGAAAGCAACTACAACGTCAAGTTATTATTTACTTTATTTTCAGATTTTTTCACACCCACCACTCAATTACATTACAAATCAGTAAATTATCCAGCAGAGTTACTACCCTCAACTTTTACCGAATGCTTACATTTAGGACAAATATGCTGTGTCCCCTTGGTTTTAGTTGTATGTGTCATCATTACTGGATAGGAACAGGATGGACAAACTTCTTTAACTGGCTCATATTTGAATATTGTTTTACAGGTAGGATAATTGTTACACGAGTAAAATATTCCAAAGCGCCCCTTTTTAGCAACAACCTTACCTGTATTACACTCAGGACAAGTAATTGCATTTTCCATCTCTGGCTGATTAATATTCTCAATATGCTTACACTTCGGATAATTGGCACAAGAGATAAATTTCCCGAATTTACCACTCCTGATTAGCAACTTGCCACCATCTTTTGGACATACCCGATCAGGTACTTCTTCTGGCGCAACAATCTCTTCGGTTTGCCCATCTTTATCAATCTTACGCATATAATTACATTCTGGATAACCAGAACAGCCGACAAAACGTCCATAACGACCGATTTTAGTCATTAGTTTTTTACCACATTGCGGGCAATCATCATCCAGCATCTCACTGGTAAGCTCTTGCTTCGAGATATTCTGCTTTTCTTTAACCAGTGTGCTTAGTTCCTCCCAAAAGACATCTAAGACTGGCAAGCGATTTTTGGTACCCAAAGCAATATCATCAAGTGTATCTTCAAGATTAGCTGTAAATTGCAAATCTACATATTTAGGCAAATGATTGGTAAGGAATTGACTTACTACCATACCAATGTCGGTAGGTACAAAGCGCTTTTTATCCATTACTACATATTCACGTTTTTTTAAAGTAGCAATAATTGGCACATAGGTTGATGGCCGCCCAATACCCAATTCTTCAAGTGCTTTAATCAATGAAGCTTCCGTATAACGCGGTTTAGGCTCAGTCTGATGAGCACTAATCTCAAGGCTGTCAATTGGGACCTGCTCCCCTTCTGTCAGCTCTGGCAATCTGGCTTCCTGATCTTCATTTACCTCATCTTCAATGATTTCCTGATAAACCTTCATGAAACCATCAAAATTAACCATCACTCCATTTGCTCGAAATACAGTATCCCGAACAACTAAATCAATCGCAGTAGTATCAAGCACTGCCGCAGTTACTTGACTTGCAAGTGTTCTTCGCCAAATTAATTCATAAAGCTTATATTGATCAGCATTCAGGAATGCTTTTACCGATTCAGGAGTACGATAAATCGAAGTCGGTCTGATAGCTTCGTGGGCTTCCTGAGCATTTTTAGATTTACGGGTAAAGACATTCGGTTTAGAGGGCAAATACTGCCCTTCAAAATTAGCGCCGATGTATTCGCGAATTTCCTCAATTGCCGTTTCCGACAACTGAATTGAGTCAGTACGCATATAGGTGATAAGCCCAACCGTCTCATTCCCTAATTGAATCCCTTCGTAAAGTCCTTGCGCTATTTTCATTGTCCGATCTGTCGCAAAGCCTAATTGCCTTGAAGCCTCTATCTGCAAACTGGATGTAATAAAAGGAGCGGTTGGATTTTTCTTTTTCTGTTTTTTGGTAATCTTTTTAACTGTCGCCAAAGATTCACCACTAATCCGCTCAACAATTGATTTTGCTTCCACTTCAGTTGAAATAGTCCGGGTCTCAATCTTACGCCCGTTATCATCAACTAAACGAGATCTGAACTTAATCCGACCTTTATGACTTAATAAATGGATGCCAAAATAATCTTCGGGAACAAATTTACGAATCTCATCTTCGCGTTCGCAGATTAGTCTTAATGCTGGAGATTGCACCCTTCCTGCTGATAACCCAGGTTTTATTTTCCGCCATAGCAATGGAGAAACATTGAAGCCAATCAGATAGTCAAGAGCGACACGCGCCTGTTGTGCATCAACAAGATTATTATCAATTTGGCGTGGATGGGCAACTGCATTTTTTACAGCAGTTTCAGTAATTTCATTAAAAGTAACCCGCCGGATATTTTTACCTTGTGCAAGATTATTTTCACGGAGTATCTCATTTATGTGCCAAGCAATAGCCTCCCCTTCGCGGTCAGGATCGGTTGCCAGATAAATATCACTGGACTTATCTGCTGCGGCTAGAATATCATCAACATATTTCTTTTTATCATCAATAAACTTGTATTTGGGCGTAAATCCATTTGCAATATCAATCGAACCATTTTTTTTGGGCAAGTCACGAACATGCCCCGCAGAACCAAGAACCTTAAAATCACCACCCAAATATTTGCTGATTGGCTTAATTTTTGCCAGTGACTCTACAATCAATAATTTTTTTGCCATATTTTACCTGTTAGTGGATAGTGAAGTTATTTACAAAACCAAAGGGAATTTTTGAATCCCCATGTTGCAAAGTCTGATACTTATAATGCTGTAAATGAAAAATCAGTCCATCAATTATTGTCTGAATTTCTTCATCTGCAATGCTTGAATTTAACCCAAGAGTTGCCAGACGATCAAAAAGCACTTCTCTCTCTCCACTATTAATCAACTTATTGCGCTCCCTTTGCAAAATTTGCTGAATTACAGGCAAAGGCAGGCGTTGCTTCTCCCAAGAGCTAATTTCTCGCACAGTTTCAGGATTAACCTCCATAAAGGTATTACCATCAAGTATTGGCGCAAACCACTCCAGCATCTCATGTACTTCTTTATGAGAAAAACTATGTTCAGTCAATAGCTCATTCACTAAACCATCCTTATTCAGATAAAGATGTTCATCTTTTTCCGTCATAAATAAAAATTGCAATAATTCTATCATTTATACCTACTTAAAAACACGCTGATACTTGCCACCACCGCAATTGACTATCTGACCAGATAGCTCCAATTCCAGTAGTTTGCCACATAATTCACTAAAATCATAATTTAATTTATTACCAAGACTATCAAGGCTTATCGGGTCAAACCCCATTGCCAACAAAACGGGATCATTAGTGTCTGAGGCAGATTGCTTTTCTTCTTTTTTGCCTGAAGCGACAAAATGCAACTCTTCAAAAATATCCTGGGCAGTTTCTATCAGTTTAGCTCCCTGCTTTATCAACTTATGACAACCACGTGCCATCTGATTATGGATTGAGCCGGGTATTGCCATTACGTCACGCCCCATTTCCAACGCATAGCTAGCACTAATCATTGAGCCCCCATCAATTGCCGACTCAACTACCAAGCATGCTCGGCTTAAACCAACAATAATTCGATTTCTTTGCGGAAAATTTTGACTAAGTGGTCTTGTCCCCAATGGAAATTCAGATAAAAGCAGCCCCTTCTCTGTAATCTCTCGGTATAGTCCCTTATTACTTGCCGGATATTGGACATCAATCCCAGTACCGATCACGGCAATCGTTGAACCGCCTGCCAGAAGTGCTCCCTCATGGGAATAACGATCAATGCCAGCAGCAAGCCCACTGACTACACACACTCCATTTTCAGATAACTCTTTGGCAAACATTTTCGCATTTTCTACGCCCTGCGCGGTTGGATGTCTAGTACCAACCATCGCAACCTTGTCTTTTTTGGCTAAAAGGCTAACATTTCCTTCGGCAAATAAAACCATCGGTGGGGCTGCAATCTGAGCTAATTCAGCGGGGTACTCGGGGCTTTCTAGAGTAAGAAGCTTCCGATTATTACCTTGTGTCTGCCAGTTTAAAGCTACCTCAACCGCAGTAAGAGAATTATTCGACAAAATACTCTGAACAACACCTTTACTTACAACATTACTCAAAACAGCCATCGGTTGCTGATAAACATTCCCCACTGAACCAAAGCTCTGTAGCAGTTTTAGCATGGTAATGGAACCAACTCCAGGCGTAAAAGCAAGCTTGAGCCAATTTATCAGTTCACTTTCTTTTACAACCATTACTGTTGACTCTGAATAATTGAATTAATTAAAATTGGTCGTGCCGAATCTGTTATCAGACCGAAAGACATTTTATCATAAACCTTATAAATCAATAATTCACCAATAACTGTTGGGGGCATTACCAGATATTTCGGATGATCCATATTTGAAGTTGGATCAATCACCTTTCGGGTATCAGTTATATCAAAAATCATTCCCGGATCTACGCCATCCCGGCTACCACGGTTGATAATTACCGTATTATCCTCAGCAGTAGAAGTAATTGCGTCATAAAGCGCAACAATTTTCCCGGTAATAACCATACTTTCCGAGCGGTGTGGTGTTAAATCAGGAATCTGCTGGACAGGCAGACTAATAACCCGATCAAGTGGACTAACATAATTAACAGTACTGGTTAATTCAAGACTACTAATAGGTCCAATTTGAGTAATGGTTGCATCACCATTATAGCGGACCTCAAAACCAAGGCTTTCTTTGGTATCCGGGTCACTGACTTTTCTAAATTTGCTAAAAACTGAAACCTGATCGCCTACTTGCTGTTCTTTGAGACCTTTTACATAAATATTATCGCCTGCGGTATAGGTGAAATCTCCCGGAGCACCACCTGACACGACCATAGGTAACGCTTCAAATTCACCTTCTGGGATAAGAGTTGGACGCAAAATCAGATTTTTTAATTTTTTGATAGAAATCGTCGGTAATTCATCATTTGGTAAATCATGAACCTCGGGCTCCAATTTTTCTATTGTAGTCCCCTGAGCATGACTGACTGTAAGCAATTTTACACCATCAATAGTCAATATTTGCAAACTATCACCCGGGTATATTCTGGTTTTATTAATGCTACTAATCCCCAAAAATTGTGGCCAGTATCCGATTTTTTTCAGATACATATGAGCAAGCTTCATAACCGTATCTGTTTTTTTTACAACATAATTTTTGGGAGCACTAGTTTTAAGCATATTAGCAGGAACACCACTACCATTCAATGTTGAAGACTTTTTTTGGCTGTTATCTACAACCTGAATTACGTCTCCTTGGCTGGAAGTAGCGGCATATGTTATTGGCAAACATGCAAAAACCCCACAAAGCAAACCTAATTTTCCTCGCATAAGTAATGCTTTCTTGTTAGAATAATGTATTAAATAATTAATGGTTCATGGCAATTTTGTATTTTTATATTTTAGCAGAATATTCTTTATTCCGGTATTAATCTTTTATCATATCGGGCAAAAAACAATTTGCCAAACCAGCGTAAAGGCTCTTAAAGTACATAGGGCATAGACCAATTAATGGACTGATTATAAATGGCATTACTAGAAATATTACACTACCCCGACTCACGCCTACACCTGAAGGCTAAAAAAGTCGAAGTTTTTGATGATAATTTAAAACAACTAATTAAGGACATGGCTGAAACAATGTATGCCAACAATGGAATTGGTCTGGCTGCAACTCAGGTGAATATACAAAAACGTTTATTTGTGATTGATTTAGCCAAAGAGGGCGAGCCTAGCCAACTAGAAGCACTGATAAATCCAGTAATTATTGACAAATCAGGTGAAACCAGCTGTGAAGAAGGTTGTTTATCCGTACCGGGGGTATTTGAAACCGTTAAGCGGGCAGAAAAAATAGTCGCTACTTATCAGGATGCTGATGGTACAGAACACAAAATTGAATGTGATGGCTTAAAAGCAATTTGCATTCAACATGAGCTTGATCACTTGGATGGCAAAGTTTTTGTTGAATATCTGTCTTCACTAAAACAAAATTTCATTAAGAAAAAAATGAAAAAACTATTTAAAGATGAAAAATAATATGCCAATAAAACCAAAATACCTCTACATCGCTGTGATTGTTTATCTGATCACAGCTTTTTTTTCTCTTGGACATCTCCATCCTGATGAATACTATCAGATTCTTGAGTTTGCGGCGTATAAGCTTAATTTAAACTCTCCACACGGGCTAACCTGGGAATTTTATGATCAGATCCGCCCAGCATTTCAATCATGGGTAGTTGTTTATCTATATAAATTGATTGCGTTAATTAGTGAGCCAAATCCATTCTTTGTAACATTCTTAACCAGAGCTTTTTCTGGCGCATTATCCTTAGTTGCAATTATCTTATTCATCAATACTTTCAAAGCGGAACTAAAAAGCCCAACCAAGCAGCAATGGTTTATATTAATTAGTATTTTTAGCTGGCTAGCAGTATTTAATGCTATTCGCTACTCATCCGAAAACATATCTGCCAAGCTATTTTTAATTGGATTTTGTCTGCTATTTCAGGCTGAATCACGGCAAAATTTATTTAGATTCATCGCTATTGGTTTTTTAATCGGAATGGGGTTTGTCGCTAGGTTCCAAACAGGTTTCATGATAGTTGGACTAATGGCTTGGCTAATTTTTATTAAAAGAATACAGCTCGCATCATGGCTATTGATCCTAAGCGGAATATTTTTAGCAATCGGCACTGGGGTAGTAATCGATCACTGGTTTTATGGTGATTGGGTATTCACACCGTGGCGTTATTTTGCTGCCAATATCTTACAAGGTAAAGCCGCGTCATTTAGCGTTGACCCGTGGTATATGTATCTGTCAATTGCAGGTTTAGTTCCATATGGACCATTATATATTTTGGCTAGCATTTATTTTATTATCGTGCGTCCTAAACATGCGATTAGCTGGGTAATGGCTCCATTCATTATTGGACATCTATTAGTTGGACATAAAGAATTACGCTTTCTAACTCCACTACTAAGCTTTATGCCATTCGTAATCCTTGATAGCCTACAAATAGTCCAGCAGAAATATAACTGGCAGCTTGGTCCAAAATTACGCAAATTAAATACTTTTGCTTGGCGATTTAATCTTTTTGGTGTGCTGGTAGTAATGTTTTTCCCATCAGCCATGCAAATCAGAATTAATGAACTAATGTACAAACGTTACCAGCAGCCAACAGCATTTAACTATCTTACTGAAGGTGGAAATATTCTTGATTTCTACAAGCATCTGAATTTACGCCCAGTGTCAATTGATAACCCAGCCAAAGTTGATTGTAAAGATAATGAAAACTGTCTGATTGCCCTAACTTGCCAAGAAACGGTAAAATATGGCGCACCACAAGGTAAGCTGATCTTCTCTGATTGCCCAAGCTGGATTTTCAAGCTAGACTTTAATGGCTGGCTCGAACGCACTGCTTTATACAATATCTATGAACTACGTACAATTGAATCACACTAGAAGGTAAAATCATGACAATAAGAACAGCAATCATTACCGGAGCAACATCAGGAATGGGTGAAGCAACTGCCAGAAAACTAGCAGAGCTAGGAATTAATCTGGTAATTACCGGAAGGAATCAATCCAAGCTGGATAATCTTGCCAGTCAGCTTGGAAAAAATAGTCATGTCCTTGCTAAAAATGGTGATATCAGCAACCCAGATTTCATAGGGGAATTGCTGGAATTTAGCTATAGTAGCATAAATCCAAAACCAAGTATTTATATTCTTAGTGCTGGAGTGGGGCTTCCCGGTAGTATTCTTAGCTCTGATCCAAATAAATGGCGAGAACTGATTGAACTAAATTACATTTCTGTATTACATCAATTGCGTCAATGCGCTGAACAATTTATTAAAAATCCTGCGCATGAAATACATGACATTATCGTGATTGGTTCAACTGCCGGGCGTAACCCAGCAGCCTTAAACAGTGTTTACGCCTCTACGAAAACTGTATTAATTGGTTTGATAGATTCATTACGCCAAGAATTATGCCAGCACAATATTCGCGTAAGCCTGCTAGAACCTGGATTTACTGCTAGTGGCTTTCAGAAAGCAGCAAGCTATAGCCAAGCAACATTAGACAAACTACAGAATGAACTGGGCGAGATGTTACAACCCGAGGATATTGCTAATACAATATCTTTTATGATCAATCAGCCCGCAAGCGTTCATATAGATAATATCCGGATTCGCCCACTCCGCCAAAAATGAAGATAGTCTGCATTTCAGATACCCATAACCACCATCAAGTTCTTGATGGTATTATTCCAGCTGGAGACATTTTAATCCATGGTGGCGATATTGCTATTCACGGTAGTGTTGCTGAAATCCAAGAGTTTATAAACTGGTTTAGCCAGCTGCCACATAAATACAAAATATTTGTAGGCGGAAATCATGATGGTGCTTTGGAACACTCGAAACACCTTATAAATATTCCAGCTGATGTCATTTATCTCGAAAA
>JBDHRI010000076.1:0-8673 GCA_039807465.1 Burkholderiales bacterium
ACGTATAATTCTACTAAATCCATCATTGCTTCCGTCATTGTTAGTTGTTTTGTGAGAAATTCATTTTAACAATTTAGGGCATGATGGATTTTTTTATTTGCTCACGCTTTCTTATCCCGAGTTCGCGTTAGTAAAAGCTGATCCTTGATTTTTCTTGGAATAAGGCGGCACTTGGCTCTAATCTGCTTCTGCTTCTTAGCGGATATTAAATAGCACACACCACTACCCAAAATCACCCCAGTTATAAGAAAAATTAAGTTATTAATCATTGCTTACTTTTTATTAACGTATTCACTAATTGCTTGAATATCCGCGCCCATTATCATGGTGCCATCACCTGTTACAATTGCTGGAGTACCATTAATTCCTAATGCCCTGGCTGTTGATCCAGTACGTTCTAATACTGGGTCTATATTGCAATCCTTACTTATATTGACTTTAGGGTTATCATTGTTATTAACCATATATTCTTTAAGTACAGCCAGTCCATCAGATTTCGAGCAAAGTATATTTGTACTATGTTCTTTGGCATTCGGATGCATTGCTAATGGCATCATCATGTAATAGATATTTGCTTTCTTGTCTATCCCCTGCTGATATATCTGAGCTTCAAGCTGGCGACAATATGGGCAATCTGGATCAATAAATACGATTAACTTTTTATTTACATTTTCCGGTGCTTTAGATAGTAATGCATCTGAAACATTAATCTTGCTAATATCTATTTTGGGTGTAGTTTTCTTCTGAAGATATTCAGTAATATCAGTGCGGCTATATACGTCAAACATATGACCAACAAATATATAGTTAGAATGAGTATTACCATAGAGTATGTTATTTCCGGCTATTACGGCATATGTATCTGGATAAGGTGTAGTATAGATATTATTAATGGTCGTAGTTGGCAGTAATTTATGAAAGTAGTCACTAACTTTCTTATCATTGGCTACTTTTGGGGTGAATGCTCCGTCAGCAAAAGCTAATCTGGAGATCATTAATCCGGCAATTAATATTGATTTAATTTTCATTGTGCTTTCCTATTTTTAAATGAACCTGAATTATCCAGAATAGTTAATTCATTCCTGGCAATCTGCGCCAAGTCTTTATTTTCACTATCCTGAAGTATAGATAAAGCATGGCGGACAGTTACTTCACCACTAACTTTGGTATATTTTGGTGCTACCTTACAGGCTGTACTTAATAAGTCCTGATCAGACTGGTATAAGGCAAATGTTGGCACTGCATCAACTTGCATAGCATTAAATAACGTTGGGTTGAGCATGATTCCGACATCGTTATCATCTTTAAGACTATAAAAGTATTTATAGGTATTTACATATGAGCCATTAATAAGCCCCCTGACAACAAATACCGCATGTAATGGAGCTGCCTGAGTCATTAGGTTAGATATTGATTTTTTAGGCATTGAACTACTGATAAATATCAGTAAACGATTAGTTCCAAGTTTATTTTTAGCATTCTTGGTGATGTCATTAAAATCAGTTATTACCTGATTAATATCTAATGGCTTACCATCCTTAAATTGTGCCAGGTACTCTTTCGAGTCACTGACTACAGATTCAGAGTAAAGATAGTATTTCTGCCCATCCGGGAGCTTGTTATTTAGTGGTTTACTTTTACTGATTAATGGCTTCGCCATATTAATTTCTGACTCCACAGGAGTCAGGTTTAGGTTATTTAATTTAATTGATGATATTGTTTGGGATGCTTGCTGCATCCCATTAATAGCATTATTTCCGCTTTGTTGTAATTCTTGCTTTGCTTGATTTAACTGATCCTGATTAATTGTAACAATAGTATCAGCTAATGCAATGCATGGGATTAAAGTAATAAGAAGTTTTTTCATAGTAAAGCCTACAGGAAACAGCAATCACGTTCGTGATACATGATGTAAGTAAAATCTTCACCTGTGTACGGGAATGAAGCTCCTGAGTTCCAGTTAGCATCTGTTTCACCAAATGCATTACAGCAAGCAGGATAGGCTGTCTGAGGTACTGGATAACCCATAGAGTACTTCCATTCATCTTTACGCAAGAACATATCAGGTAATAGGTTATTACACATACCCCAAGTACCAGTTGTATAATCCTCAAGCCCCATTCGATGCATTAAACCATTAAGCTTTTCAGCTGAGAGAATTGATGACTGAACGGCATAGGCATTATCTACATTATTACCATCAAGCGGATATAGCGAGCCCTGGCATCCACCACACCAAAAGAGGTGCTTAGATGGATTACTTCCGGATGCTGGATTAGTTGCAGAAGGTGTATTTGAAAAATAAGGAGCTGGCCAAACTACTTTGGCTGCTGGTTCGGTATTTGGTAAACTTGCACCGACACAATCAATACCACAGGCTAATTGTGCAGGAATAGATGAGAATAGGACTACTTCTGGAGAGAATATTATTGATAGAGAATCATCATTCCAGGTTGGGTCAACTTCAGACATGAACATTAAATCAATTGATTTAGATGCGCCAACATTACAACCAGCATCAATGATCCCTAAAATGGCAAATATTGGATCAAGAAACCAATGAGTTTGATAGAAGCTACTCGATGTTTCTCCCGCTCTCTTGGAGTCTCCATAACCTGGCGCTGGTAATATTCCGGATAAGCCACCCGATAGATCAATTCCACCAAGTCCAACCATACAGAATGGCGCTCTAGTAACATCAACGAACCTTGATGGTTCGTACCATGACATCATTAAACCAATGGGAGCAATAAAGCCACGTTCTGAACAGGTGCATGTACCAGCCGGAAGTTGTCCGGATTTAACCATCGGGACACCATAATCAATACCGTTGTCCACATCGATAATAGTTGCACCTTTCTGATTTCCAATGTTCCAGACCACAGGGATGGGACCAATAAACATTGGAAATAGGCACGACCAGCAAATATCAGTAATAGGATTGATAAATCGTCCATGACATGTAGATTTAGTATCAGAATTGGAATGTATAGAAGCAGCAATTAAAATTGCCGTTAGAAGTTTTTTCATAAATATCACTGAATTATAAAATCTATTCAGTGATAATGATAACTAATCTAGAAGTAAAAAAATCTGCCCGTTTGGCAGATTTAGCTGCCATTTTGGCAGATTGTCCCTACCAAAATAATAATTAATTTTTTAAATCTCTTTAAATTACTAATTTCACACTATTTAACGGAGGATAGTAATAAAATTTTATTTGCTTCTCTTCTCATGCAATCAAGCTTATTTTTTAGCTCTTGCTTAAGTTTATTATCCGGCATGTGTTTATATTCTTTAGATGCTTCCCAGATTTTTTTATGCCGTTTATTTGGTACTAATAAATTTGATCCTCTTATAATTACACCTGTTACTATACTTGTACAGCCATTGTAATAAATTTTTGACTTTTTTCTTGCAGCAATAAATCCATGTTTATTTATAATTTGTCTAATTTTCCAAAGCAGCTCTCCATTCACTTCTGCACCAGATACAGTTATATCATCAACATAAATGGTTAAAGTACAATTATATTTAGCAGTTAATTGCTCTATCTCATCAAACATTTTTTTTGCAGCAAAAAATGCAACTCTTCCACTTAATGGACTTCCTGTTGGTAGGTGACACTCGTAACAGCAAATTTTTGCCAACATAAAGGCAATATCTTTAGCGCATAAAAATACATCTAAAAACATTTGATAAACCATATTTAACGTTGTACTCGGATAAAATTTGGAAATATCTGTTTTAAGTAAATTTTTAGCGTCTTTATGAATTATTGCATTGTCAATATAAGATAAACCTTTTCGTGAAGTAAGATAATTTGGAAGTTCAATTCGCTTTAGTAATTCTGCAACTCTATCGTGAATACGCCTCATTCCGTTTACAGGAGTTTGTATTTCACGCCCAGATTCATTTGCAAATATTCTGTATGATGCCTTATCTGATAATAATAAATTTAAAGACTCCCATTTAATAGATAGAACTCTCTCAAGCTGTGATTTTCCCTTTAATAAATAGAAAGGTGAGTCTTTAATTGGGTATATCTTATTTGACTTTTTCGAACTCATTGCAATCGCCCACCCACTCCAAGATTTTTAGTATTTTATTGGCTACAGACTCTCTTATTTTATCTAGTTTAGTCTTGTCTGCATTTATATTTTCAGAAAATAACAAAATTGATGATGCAGGTATTTTAAAAAAATCTGAGTATCTATCCAATAATTCAAGACTAGGTGTTTTTTTTCCATTTTCAATTTCGCTTAAGTGCGAGTTAGAAATGCCTAACTTTTCAGCAAGTTCTTTTTGTGGAATATGGTGGTAAGCCCGAAGCATTTTTAAAGCTCTTTGTAACATTTTATCACCGTTTAAAAATAGTTAGAATTGCCAGAAGGGTTAGAAATGGCTAAGTATGCGTAATATTGAATCTATAACTTTTAGCAAATTAATAAGTAAACTTAAAGTTAACTTATTTGCTAATATACTTTTAATCCATTTCAAAAATTTTTGCTGGTTGAACTTTTGTTGTTTCATCTAAGAAACTCCTTTCAGATTACCTATCTAACAGATTTAAGCATGGTGCTGTTAACCCTAGATAGTTGTTGCAGTAATCTAAACAGAGCAACAAAAAATTCTGTCCCCTTCTAACATTTTGGCACCCGGTTTGTTGCCGGGTGCTGCATCCTGCGGATAGCAATAACACGTAGCGTACATGGTGCCATGCCTAATTGCGCAGAAAAAAGGCAGGGTTTTTACACCCCACAGAGAGCTAATAATCACTCTCCAAAATAATACAACAATTTCTGTTTAATTCAACAGAAGATATTTTACAATAATTTTATTTCAATAGCAAGTATTATTTTCGCTAAAAGCGAATTTTATTACTGTCAAATTAACATTGCCTAGCAAAATAATATGCTACTTGACATATATTTAATATTCTCCTATAATACTATATTATTATTTTATTACAACCCTATGAGGAATTATATAATGGCTACATTAAATATACCAATAATTAAGCATGTTGGTGCTAATGGACAAATTTCGTTAGGTAAGAAATATGCTGGAAAGCAAGTCTCAGTTGTTGAGTGTGAAGATGGGACTATTGTTTTAAAACCAGGAAAGTTTATCCCTGATAGCGAATCATGGTTATATGCTAATAATGGTGAAGCAAGAATTGATAAAGCTGCACAATGGCATGAGTCAACTACTCGTAAAGATAGTTACGATGAAATTATAGAAAAGCTTGATAATGTCTAATATCCTGTTAGATTTGAATTATCCTGAATTTCAAAAAGAATTATTCGCATTACAAAAAACTGAACAAACTGCATTTCTATCCACATGTAAAAAAATCAGACAACTAACCTGGGATGGAGTTTATAAGGATAAGGGGCTTCGCTGGGAAGAAATTACCAGTAAAAAAACTAAAACAGGTCGCAAAATTTTTTCAATAAGGTTTTCACAAAAATATCGTGCTGTAGTAACACGTGATGGCGACTTTATGGTTTTTTATTCCCTCCATCCTGATCATGATAGTACGTATAGATAAAGTAGTGGTATTTTAAGCAATATGCATTAATGATCCGCTTATAGAAAACCTTGAAATGAAAATAACATCTTCTGAAAAAGTTATTTTACTTTTTATCATTATAAAAGAATTTTTATTCGAATTTTGTCAATATATTTTCTTGAAAATAGCTAATAATATAAAATTATTATTACTATATAGCTTCACAATATTTATTGGTTTTGTGTATTACTGTAATTCTGTCTATCAGTTTACTAGACATACGCTATTTGCCATTGACTATTCATTTTTCAGTATGACAAAGGAAATGGAATATTGGTATGCCCTATTTACAATCATGGATGTTCTTTCGCACCTCGATTGGGTGACATTTCTCAAGTTACTTTCATTATTTATTTTATGCGCTATCCCATTTTTTGTTGCTGATAAATCTATAAAAGAAGGTGATAGGATATCTGCTTATATTCTTTATTTTTTCAGTTCTTGGTTATCATTACTAATAATGTTTTTCTTCTTTCTGATAACAGAATTATTCATCTCTCAAGCACAAGACAAATATATATCGGAAAACCCCAAATACTGTAGAATAGTACTTAATAAATCATCGGATGAACTTGTTTTGGTAGAGAATCCATCTGTTCCTTATAAATTAATTTTTAAAAAAATAGTATCTGAGTCATTAGGTATTTATTATTTTAAGCCAAACGAACCAATAGCATTATGGCAGACTATTGAATCAGAAGATTTAAAAAGAATGAAAGCTATTTGTAAAAAAGCTCAATCTAAACAAAGAACCTCCAACGCAAGCAAAAAGTAAAGTAATAATCATCATTCCGAGTACTATTATAGTTATTTTGTAGTGTCTTTTTTCTTTAGGCAGCTTTTTGTTTCTAATATATTCAAATACACATAAGAAAGGAATAGCTATAGCATAACAGGTAACTAATATTTTTATAATATAATTGAATAATAATTGTTGATCTTCTTTGGTTGGAAAAGACTGATATAAAACACCTGATCCCATAATAAAAAAAAGTGTTATAAATACTAATATCAATGCGTTTCTAAAATCTTTCATTGTATAAATACCTTTGATGATTTAAGCTTCTGTTAAATACTATAAACCCCGGGAGGGAATAAACTAGCTGGTAAATAACGATCTAGCTCGTAAAACCTCAATAACTCAACCAAAATTGACCGATTATCACATTCAAATTTTGAGTAGAGCGCTGCGATAGTGTATTTAATATTCCCTTTGAGCTTATTATTGGTAACTTTTGTAAGAAACTGATCAATAGCTTTATCAATAACGTAACCGCTTAATAAGCAATAAATTATTTCTCTTTCAAAATCCGTGAATGAATTAATATCTTTGAGCTGCCTATTTACCGGAAGCCTTGACCTTGAAAATGAAATATTATTGTTAATACGCCACTCTTCAAAGATGTATTGGAATAGCAATTTTTCAGACAAGCTGACCTGAGTTTTAAAAACAACGTAATTTTTATCAAGAATATTAGCTAGTAATCTTTTTTCATTACAATCAATCTCAAGGTCTTTTAATGCTAGCTGCATTAATGGAAATTTAGTATTACCAATTAAATTGCCATTCAGATCTGTGGTAATAGTTATAACTTTACTCATGGTAATTAACTTTAAAAAATAACAATAAATAATAAAAGAGCTATTTACAGTAGTTTAAATAGTTTGATCAGATTTGACTCGACCGTTGAGTTAAATTCAGTACACTTATTATGCATAAATGCCCAGTACATATAACAACGATACTGATGACCAGGTAATCCTTTGATCTGAGCCCTACCGGGATGCTTAATTTCTTCCAGATAGGACTGCAATTCACGAGGAATAGAGTAGACATGTATTTTTTGAATGCGATCTTTAAAATGCCTAGCATTTAGAGTTTTAAGATCAGATGGTAGATGTTCATATTCATTTAACTGAAATTTATGAACATTATTGATAAAATTAATTTTTTCTGTTTGATACCAAGAAGGATTTTTTAGCACGTCTCGCAAATATGCATAAGGATGTCTCACATGTCCTTGTTGGTTGCGTTTTGAAACATAAATGCATGCTCCTTCAACATCCATTTCAGAATAGGTTTGTTTAAGCTTGTCTTTATAGTCCTCATTAATGATAAGCGTTTGATCCTTAAATTGATTGGTTTTTCTCCGTTTATGCTGTTTAAGTAATGCACTCTCACTAGGTATCATAAAATAGTTATATTTATCAGTTGCCACTATATCTAGTGGAACTAATTCTTTAATTTCACTCAGAATTTTATTTAATACTCGACGAAACTCATTTAATGTAGGGATACCGCCACCAAATAGCTCATAAAGCTGTTCAATCTGGAAAGAATAGCTAATACCCTTTAAATGCAAATTATAGTTTTGATAGAGAAAATAGTTGAGTATGTCTAGTTTGCGAGCATTGCTAAACTCTTCTGTAGCTTTGGCTGAAATAGGGACTGCAGTTAATTTTATAAGCTCAAATAATTCATCTGAAAGAGTAATTTGCTGCTTCCAGATTTGACTATCATCGTACAACCAACTATGATCTCCAGACACAAATAATATTTGATCTCTTGGCTTTCTAGCTTTATCATTAGGATTACTGTATGACAATGAAAGTTTGCAGTTTACAAAAGCTTTAATCTGTAAATTTAGAGCTTCAACATCTTTGTTGCTGGGAACATAATTTATTCCCAAAGCATCTTTATAAAACTGTGCCCTACTTCGTGGTATATTTACTACAGGAGACTTGGAGCGAGTTCTAATAATATGTTTGCATAGATAGGAAAAGAGTCTGCGGGGATAAACTCCACTTGGTAAAACATCGCCGCTAAATTCAACTGTTAAGGAATTTGTTCCAATATTTATAGTCTGTGAATACGTTTGGTAATTTGTAGCCAAATTACCATTATTGTGTAGCATAAATGAAGCATGTATAAAGGCGGATATAGTATAGTCTACTCCCCCTAAGAATGGATTTGTATCTGATTTAACCTCCCAGTTTAAATTAATATCCTGCTGTATTGATTTATAATTTAATGGGAATTGCGCTTCATAACTAGATAGGTTCTGCCCCGATATACTTGTTATAATAGTGAATTTATT
>JBDHRI010000077.1:0-8594 GCA_039807465.1 Burkholderiales bacterium
TTGGTTTTACCACTTATTCTATCCCAAATAGATTTAAAAATACAGTTACTCGCAATATCGATTAGCTTTTCTGCTAATGCTTTTTGAGTATATTTTTCGCTTAATAGCACCCGATTACCACCCACAAAATATCCCGCTTCAGCAAGCTTTAATTGATTAGCAATAAAATCATTTGCGACAATACAATCACCATCGATAAATACTAGATAGTCGCCAGAAGATTTACTAACCGCTAGATTACGAATTGCTGCAAGTCTAAAGCCACTATCTTCATGCCAAACATGAATTAAGCGAAAAGGAAAATTCTGCTGAAACTTCGCTACCAGTTGCGCGGTATCTTCTTTAGAGCCATCATCAGCAATAAGAATTTCAATCTCATCTGGGGTAATACCAGAATCAAGCTTCTGTGCTTCGATGCTTTTTAAAACCAGCTCTAAGGTATCAGGGCGATTATAAGTTGAGATTATCAAACTTAATTTCATTTTACCAAACCTAATTTTGTTTTAATAAAATATCCCAACTGGATCATAAAATTCATTACGCCATTACCTTGGATTATAAACTCACGGCGGATTTTTTCCAGTACTGACAATTTTCGTTTGGCGTGCCGATGTCCCAGCTGTGATGGGATATCCCAGTCATGCTCGATAAGGTACGGATCACAGCCAACTACATTTAGGCGATGTAAGGCATAATTACCCAAGAAATCATCAACTGGCGCATTAATTAATGGTGATTTCTCTAGTAACTTCTTAGCTGCTTCGGGCTTAATTATATAACACTGGGTCCCCATTGGATCCCGCCAATATTTGACAAGTTTAAGATCAGAAAAATGCTGCCAAATAAACCAATTACGATTAAAAATCCCGCTTAGGCGCAAGATATCATAGTTTTGATAGTTTTCAAGTGAAGATAAGGCTCTAGCAAAATTCTCGGTAATAATAACATCATCTTCCATAATACAAACAGGCTGATTTCCCGCTGCAATTTTTCGCCACAACTCCTGATGCGACATAAAGCAACCAATCTCACCAGCTGTCATTTGCCGCCCAAACATTTTCTCACGGTAGTCATAAGCATAATTATGATTTTGGGGTATATCTGGGTTCCCACGCATTGCATCAAAAAACTCATAGCCAAGTTGGCAAGCTTCCAGCTGAGCTGAAATTTGCGCACGCCGTTCTTTAGCATCTGGCAATGATATTACATAAATTTTCATATTATTTATTCAAGCTATCAAAATATTTCATATATTCGGGACTCCATTTATCATGCATACCGATAAAATTTTTGCTATCAATAAATGGTGGATAACCAGCTTTCATACTAAGCCGTATATAATGGTGAATAAAGGTATCCAAACAAATATGTACAGTTTTCATATCACCAACTTCGATTTCCCGTGACTTAGTTCGCAAATACAAATCAAAATCAGCCTGTTGTAAGCGCTCATCCCATAGCCCGATTTTATCAAGAGCGCTTCGCTTCATCACAACGGTATTACCAACAAATCCTTCTTTGATCTGATATTTAAATTTATTTAGCCGATCATTAGAAAATTTATTCCAATCTGGATACATCAGCTTATGCATCAAATTTAATACCCATTTTGAACGCCCAAGCAGTCCAACAAAATTCTTGATTTTTTTCCAGCGCCGCTTTAAAGTCCTAGTAGCAAGAAAGTTTTCAACCTGCTCAATACCACAAACTGTAGCAACTTCCAGACCATTATACTCCATTGAAGCTAAGATATTTTCATCCCAATTTGGTGACACAATCACATCATTATTCATGAAAACTAGGTTATCATATTTTGCAACAGCAATACCCTGATTTTGTGAGTGTGGATACGAATAATTAGCTTCATTACGAATTACTTTCACCCCAACTGATTCAAACCAGTCTGCGCTACCATCAGTTGAAGCATTATCAATAATTATCAACTCAAATTTATTTTTAGTGTATTGGTTAAGCTTTTCCCAAAATAACTGGTTCATTGCCAACTGATTATAAACTGCGGTAATAATGCTAATCATATGTTACTCTATACAAATATTTAGTTTTTATTCGAACAAATATAAAGCCCATGGGCAAATTCATTACAAGATTTTTCAGCAATAACTTGATGAATACGTATGGGTGAGAATGGATAACTATCACCTAAATTCGTCAGGACATAAATACAATCCCGATTAAAATAATTCGCTAAATTTTCCGTTGTAGCTGAACTTGACATAGGAAAAGACTCAAGGTTTAGTGAGGTTACAGCAAGGTATTGATAAAGTGTCGAGCCGCTACAAACACTGGTATTATGATAATTAGTCACCATATATGTGGCAAGTTTTTTTGCTTCTTCAACATTTGAATAATCAAAAGACCAGAAACTTTGCCAGCCAGTACCCCATAATGGAAAGATTATAATACATAGCAAAAATAACAATAAAAATATATTGTAAGAATTTCTGAAATACTTATCCATAACAGTCTTTAATCGATTATTGGACACTAAGACTATTACTCCAGTGAACATCATTACATTCAGATTAAGTCCATAGTAGCTTTTATATTCATGTTGTAAGCCAAAATTACTAGTTGCCCACATAATTATTGTGATAATACTAGCAAAAAAAACCTCTGGAACTATTAATGGCAGAAATAAGACTGGTAAATATAAACGCCAGAATCCTGAATCAGCGTTAAAAATACGCAAGAATACTTCCTTCGGGTTTAATAAAAGATTACGTACAATCTCAGATTTACTAGATCCATAGGCACTCCAAAATTGCATTGTTGTTGGTGTAATCATCCCGCTTTTATGAACAAAATATGGCTGAACCCAGAAAATATTTATACAAAACATCAGCCCAGATAAAAGAACTGCAACCAGCGCAAATTTAAAATCCCCGCGATATAACATTACTAGAGAAAACCCAAAGACAAAGAGAACAGCATCCTCTTTAGTACTAAGTGCAAAAACCACCATAAGAATAAAAGGCAGAAAAAGCTTTTTTCGATAAAATATAATCATCCAGACTAAAAATAAGGGAGTGAAAAGCTCAGGCAAAAAAGTACAGTCAACGCCAGCCAATGGCGATGAAGCAAAAGAAATAGTAATAAGAAATGCATAAAAATCATTAAGTTTATACGTCTTTGCAAGGAACCAAATACCTAGAACAGTACCCCAGATAGCTAATGCACCGATAAAGAGGAGAGTTTCAGTAGTATGAAATAAGCAGTAAAAAGGTAAAACCATAAGCAATATATAGTTCTGGTGTGTACCAAAATGATAGAACCCAGCCGCAGTAGAATAGCCAAAATCTCCTGCCTGCATAGCATTTAGCATAGTCTGAAAAATGGCAATATCATCGGCTTTAAGCTGAAATGCATAATATTTGGCAATGAATGAATATGCGTACGAAAAAATTAATGCCAGAAAGAATAACTTTAAAAATATCTTATTTATCTTTACAGTACTAATATCTGGACTGGGATCTAAATAAAGTCTCCAGCTAATCCAAATTATAGTGAAAATAGCGCCAACATATTGAAAATCACGAAAACCCAGATCTAAATGACAAAGGCAGGCTAAAATAGGCGGTAAAACAAATAGAAATGTCCACATTAGAACAAGCTGGTTAATACTACCCAGATTTAGACGCCTCGACAAACTACTATTCAATTTCAAGTAGCTCTATAAATCTATTTATAATTACTTCTGGCTTAATATTAATAACAGTTTTTTCATCAAAAATACTAAGCAAAGTCGAATTTGTGATTGGCAAACGATATTCCGGTTCAAAATAACCAAATAAGGCAACGCCTTTTAACCCATATGCCGAAGCAATATGCATTAATCCCCCATCACATCCAATGAAATATTCGGATGAAGCAATTAGTTGAGTAGTTTCAGCCAAATTAAGCATATTTACTTTATTAATCACTCGGTTAGGAAATATCTCAATTATTTTCTCTGCATCAATAACAGCATTGGCATTACCAGCCAGAATAACGGTTAACTGTGGGCATTTAAGAAAAAGTTTGTCCAAGACTTCAGTCCATTTATCATAAACTCTTCTTTTCTCATCTTCCCCGCCAATAGCAATAATCAGCTGATTTTTTACGACTTTACCTTTTATTCCTTTTAGCTCTGGACGCGCCATTAGATCAAGCTGCTTCTGCTCATAAGGATAACACAATAAAGCATTTATCCGATGAAAGCTATAAAGTATCCAGTTAAATTCAACTCCGTCGAAATGTCCACGAAAATGGCAGTATTGCGTTTGCCTAAAATATTTCTTCTTGGTTTTAAGTGAAATGCTTTTTACTGAATCAAGCAGGATTAAATCATAATCGGCAGTTATTTTGGTAGGGTCAGTATAAACCTGATTAAACCACTCATCATCAACAAATAATGGATAAATTTTCTCATCCAAGAGAACATCCAGTTGGTAACCGTTATCTGCCAATAATTTTCGCCCACTGAGTGCCATAACTGCATCACCAATGTTTTTTATTGATGTAGCTACCCATAAAATTCGCTGGGTATTTTTCGGGATATTTTTACGTTCCAGAAATTTCTGCCCACTCATAATTAGGGAAAGCTCCCTACGGAATAAGCGCCAGTTTTCATTAAACATATGCCCAAAGCTTTCTGTCTTTAACTGAAAATCAGCTTTATGCGGTATTTGTGTCAGGAATTCTGGTGTATAGCGCTTTTTGAATAATTTACACATTTTACAGCTTCATTTTTTTAAATTTATTTTCAGGAATTAATTTGATTATCTTCATAATTAAGCGCCAAAACCATGGCGTATAAATCACATTTTTCCGCGCATTAATTGCCTTGATTATGTCATTGGCAACTTTTTCTGGCTTTGCCCATAATAACCCCTTTTTAAATTCAATCGTCATTTTGGTATCAACAAACCCAGGCATTATTGTTAGTACATGCACATTATGCTGATAAAGTGCGTTTCTTAACCCTTGCAGATAAACATTTATCATGCCCTTAGCGGTACCATAAATATAATTACTTTGCCGCCCACGTTCACCAGCAACTGAACTAATTACGGCTATCGTACCATTTCGTTGTGACTTTAACCGTCTAGCTACATTGTGACAAATTTCTATTACGCTTAATCCATTAACTCTCAGAGCAGCACTGGCATCTTGCCAACTGTCTTCGCAAGTAACCTGATGAGGTAAATTTCCATGCGCAATGAATACCAAATCTACTCGACCAAGGTGCTCAAATGCTTGACCAATTTTGTCTTCAAGAATTTTGCCACCATCAACTAAGGCATCATAAACTTCCGCACTAACATTGATACTCGGATATTTAACTTTTAGGTCATTTATCTGTAACTCTAGCTGTTTTTTTTCTCTAGCAAAAAAATAAAAGTTACAGTTTTCAAGCGCAAGCTTATTAATTACACTCTTAGCTATCGTAGAGTTTGAACCAAAAACTATCACATTTTGCATATTAATTCCCATATAAGCGCCGCCATAAATTAGAACTAAATAGCGGATCAACATATTTTATAAATTCATTAAGCCTTGGATAACCAGCTTCAAAAACCTCTTTTGACTGCATAGCATCTTTGGCAGCATAAATAGCCCCACCAGCAGCTAGTACAATATTATCTAGCTCTCTGAATAAATCAGCGGTAATTCGCCCTTTATTGGCAAAATCAAGAGCAAGTGCAATCCCAGAACGTGGGAATGACATCAGCCCACCAGAAGCAATTGAACCAAAAGTTTTTAGTACCGCCAAAAAAGAACCATTATTACTCTTACTTATTCGAGTAAGGATTTCGCGCATTACCTCAGCCTGATTAGCTCCTGAAATTACGCACTGATACTGATAAAACCCCTTGCTCCCGTATATCCGATTCCAATTAAGCAGCTTATCCAATGGATAAAAAAATGGATCATAATGTACTATCTGCGAAAGCTTTGTTAATGGTCGATGATAATATAAGGTATTAAATGCTTTAAGCGTTAACCCATTAATCAATGATTTTGCCGGGGTAAATGGAAAAGATCGCTTATTAGAAGTAATCGGGGGTAATTTTTCCAAATAACCTGCATGTTCGCCAGTATAATAAATTCCACGCCCTAAACTTCTACCAGATGCCAGGCAATCAATCCAAGCAACAGTATAGGTGCTTTGCCCCTCTAATTCAGCATTTAGTTCCATATAGTGCTCTAAATTCTTGAATTTATAGGCTTTGGTTACAATAGCATGATTATTTATTGCAAGAAGATTCAGTTTTACCCGTAGAATAATTCCAGTTAGCCCCATTCCACCTATTGTTGCATAAAAATAATGGCTATTTGACTCTCTGGAGCATTCATAAATCACGCCATCACTACGTAAAATGGTAAAACTTTCTACAAAACAGCCAAAACTACCAACCTTATGATGATTTTTACCATGGACATCATTAGCGATTGCGCCACCGACTGTAATATACTTGGTTCCAGGTGTAACTGGCAAAAACCAACCACAGGGAACGATCAAGTTCAAAACCTGTTCAAGTAAAACACCACTTTCTAATTCAAGCACCCCATTAGCACGATCAAAATGAATAAAATGATCCAAACATAATGTATTTAATATAACGCCATTATCATTATAAGCTTCATCACCATATGAACGCAGATTACCATTTGCCAGATAAGGTAGTTCTCTTTGTTTAAAAGAATATCCACAACTAGGAAAGTCAACATGATCGGGTTTAGATGCTCTAATTCTACCCCAAGAATATTGCTCAATCATAACTTAGCCATTAGAAAAATTGCAATATAAGTAGTAATCCACAAAACTACGGTTATAATCAGATGTTTATCATCAAGTAGATCATTGGCGGTATCCTGCCCTTTGTCATGGCTATACAACAAATAAATATAGCGAAAAATCCCGTAAATTACAAATAAAA
Source organism: Burkholderiales bacterium (assembly GCA_039807465.1). GTDB lineage: Bacteria > Pseudomonadota > Gammaproteobacteria > Burkholderiales > UBA11063 > Aquella. The sequence goes on from JBDHRI010000077.1 coordinate 6,942, forward strand.
TGGTATAAATAAGATACTCTTGCCCCTTGCCAATAACAACAAATAAAGCATAGCTAATTACCGAAGAGGTTGCCGTAATGGCAAGAAAAATATCGAGCATTTTGGGCTCATAATGCGCAAGGACACTACGCCGTACATTTAGTGATATATCATCCACCTCACATTGTAATAGTTCAGACCTGCGCTTAGCAAAGCCTAAGAATAACGTTAACATGATAACACAGAGTATTAACCATTCAGATAATGGAATACCAATCCCAACTGTACCCATAAAAACACGGAGCAGAAAACCAAACGAAATAATAAACACATCCAATATTACTATATGCTTGCCAATTTTTGAGTAGTAAATATTAAGAAGTAGATAGCTTGCTACAATTAATAATGCTAGCTTACTAATAAATAAAGAACCGAATAAGGTAAAAATTGATAAAGCCAGATAAATTTTCCTAGCAGTACTTATGCTTATTGCACCAGAAGCTAATGGTCTATTTTTTTTCCTAGGATGACTCCGATCCGCTTCTACGTCAAGAATATCGTTTAAAACATATACTGAACTCGCCGCACCACAAAAAATTATAAACCCCAGTATAGCTTTTAGCAAATATCCATCAGTAAAGTGAAAGCCAAACGCAGCCCCGGCAAAACAGAACATGTTTTTTACCCACTGATATGGACGTAATAATTTTAAATATTGCTTCATTATAGAAATTTATAAAACCAAATGATTAAAGCACAGCAGCATCACCAACCATCCATAAAAGATAAAAACCAAAATGCAGAATAACTGTAAGTAACAAAATAAGATATCTTATTGCTTGGCTACGACTGCTAATTAAGGTTATTACCAGATAAAAGGTAAACATCGATAATGAATATCGAGTATAGGACCACAAGGTTCCCGCTACAATAGGTGCGGCTAGACACAGAGCAGAAAAAATAGCGTATTCATACATTTTTTTATAAAACAAATAAGGAACCCAAATCAGTGATAAAATTAAAAACCATTTGGCATAAGTCTGCCCAGACATAAATGTGGTAGCTATTGCGTCTAGTGGATGATTAAGCCAGTCAACAGCAAGATGCCCCCACGCTTTCTGAATATGATAAAAGGCAAGTGGATCACCAATATGCAAATATAGATATAGCATAAAAACAAGTAAGCCACTACTAATCAGTAAGCATTGAAGAATTAATGCAAAATTACGACGGCGAGTTACAAAAAAAGCATCATATAAATAGACAACCAGATAAATTATGCCAAAAAACCGTGTAGCCGAAAGAAATGCACCATAAAATGCAGCTAGCCAATAATTCCCCTTTTTCAAATTATAAAATGCCAGAAGTGAAAAAAGCATAAATAAAGTATCGGAGTAGGCAGCAGAAACAAATATATTAAATGGACTTATTGCAAAAATAAAAACACCAAAAAGTGCCTGAGCATGCGAAACATAATCAAGCAGGATTAAATAGAAAACCCAGATACAAAGAAGAAAAGCAATCTGATTAACTATAATCCCGCTTAATTCAGGACTAAACCCAAAGAGGCAAAAAATCTTGGCAAAAATTGGTAATAAAGGAAAAAATGCCCAATCAGCCTGCCCTACCATCCCTACTGGACCAGTTAATGGTGTCAGCATATAACCATTTTTG
>JBDHRI010000078.1:0-8564 GCA_039807465.1 Burkholderiales bacterium
GATGAGCGAGTTAATTACTGGGCGCCAGTTGATCAGTATGTTGGTGGGATTGAACATGCGATTCTCCATTTATTATATGCACGTTTCTTCTATAAAGCTCTCCGCGATCTAGGATTAGTTACTGGTGATGAACCATTTAAAAATCTCCTAACTCAAGGGATGGTATTGGCAGAGACGTTCTATCGCCAAAATCCAAATGGTTCGAAAGACTGGTTTAGTCCGTTAGATGTTGAAGTTAGTAAGGATGGGAAAGGTAATGTAACCAGCGCTATCTATAAAGCTGATGGCAAAGAGGTTATTTATGGCGGCATTGAAAAAATGTCGAAGTCTAAGAATAACGGTATTGATCCTGATGAAATCATTGCCAAATATGGTGCGGATACTGCCCGCTTATTTGTTATGTTCGCTTCTCCACCGGAGCAGACACTAGATTGGTCAGATACTGGTATCGCTGGCTCAAATCGCTTTATCAGTAAAGTTTGGCGTATGGTTTATGATCATGTAAATGGCGGAGTAGTCGCGAAATACACCGCGGGTCAACTATCTGCTGAACAGAAGAAATTACGTACCCAGCTTCATCAAACAATTCAAAAAATAACTAATGATATTGAAGTGCGCAAGCAGTTTAATACTGCCATTGCCGCGGTAATGGAATTACTTAATGCTTATGCGAAAACTGATTTGACTGATATAAGTGGGAGAGCTTTAGCGCAAGAGCTTCTTGAGGTAGTAATAATTATGTTGTCACCAATTACCCCCCATGTTTGCGATGTGCTTTGGTCGTTATTGGTTCCAGAATCTGAATTACTTGCTCAACCTTGGCCTATAGTTGATGTGGGTGCACTTGAGGTTGATGAAGCTGAAGTAATCGTGCAGGTAAACGGTAAATTGCGCGGCAAAATCATGGTTGCTAAGTCATTATCTAAAGTAGAGATTGAAGAGTTAGCAAAACAGAATCCAAATGTGCAGAAATTTATTGATGGGCAGGCAATCAAAAAAATGGTAGTCGTGCCAGGTAAACTAATAAATATTGTTGTTTAAGTGGGTTAGTGCCGAGCTGTACAAGTACTAATAAAGTGAAAACCATTTTCTAAGAAGGTGTAAGATGAAAAATGTAGGGTTAATTACCTTGTTGCTGGTTAGTATGGGAATTATAGCCGGATGTAATAGTGGTGGAGGTGGAGGCGGTGGAAGCTCTGGTGGTTATCAAATAAATGCATTTGCCAGTAATAACAATTGCTCTCAAATTGGAAGTTTAATCTATGAAAGTGTCACTTATAGTGCATCGGTAGTACCAGCCGCATATTTTCAGAGAAATACAACATCATTGCCAGAAGGTGTAAAGTCATTCAATACTTCAGGTAATTGTTCTGCTAGTCAGATTTCCGAATCACCTAGCTGCACATATACTTTTACATATGAGTCAACCACGCAACTTACAAATATTCAAATTCAGCTTAATGGTAGTTTGGGTCCCCAAAATATTGCAGTTCTTTCAATTGGTGGCTCCTGCACAAATAAGTAAGGTACTCCTTACTTAACTTATTTTTTCTTACTTAAAAAGTGTCTGATTTTGTTAAGAAGCTCATAATGTTTAGGGGCTTCTTTATGATCAATAGCATTATTAAAGCCGCGAATAAATTTCACAATTGCCCAAATGTAGATTACCAAAATGAAATAGTCTTGCTCAATCCCATAATTGTTTAGAATTGGGTTTATTATCAGGTGGTCAATCAGAAACCCAAGACAATAAAGGATATAGTGATAAGCTATCCAAGCAAGGTGGCTTTGTACATATGACTCATTATTCTCGGAATCATTATAAAAACTGTCAATCCGGTAGATAACCACTATTGGAATTGCCGAAATTAATAAGAATTTGAATGTTAGGTCTATAAATATCGAGGTATTAAATACGCTTATCAGTAATATACCGACAGTAGCAAACCCCATTACGAATGCATAGCTGACAGCTAGGAGAAGCCTTTTTTCCTGATTAATGAGATTCATGATAGCTCCAGTTATTAAAAGACGTAACCAGCATCAATTAAAATTGCGGATGGAGTAGTAAGTACCCCAGAGTTTCCATTATTTGGTCCACCACCATAGTTTATATATTCTGCTCGGATAAAAGTTCGGCTATCGGGAATATTTACTTTTACTCCAGCACCGTATTCAAAATTTATAGATGAGTTCATCGATGAATTATAGAAACTACTATTTAGGTTAGTTGATACGGCATCCACACCAAGGCGTACAAATACTCCAATTGGAGTTGCAGGCAATGTGAAACCTGGAGTAACACTTAAATCATATATGATGCTTGATGGCGATCCCAGATTATTCCAGTTGCTGCCTTCGGTAATATAATTATAGCCAAGTTCGGCATCAATCCAGTCAGCAAATTGATAACCAAGCTGAATCCGCAAACCAAGACTTCCATCGCTAGTGCTACTATTTTGGTAATCAAGTTTTTGTACTCCATAACCAAGACCACCACCAAGGTAAAATCCCGAAACATCTGCAAAGCTTTGGTTAATTCCAATTGCAGCTAAAACTAACATTAATTTTTTCATAGATAAGAAAAATTTCTCAAATTTATCATTTAATAATCACAAAAGACTATAATAATCAGGCGGCTAATCCCTAAATTCAGGTGTTGGATTTATCCAAATTATCAAATGGCTTTAGTATATAATATCTGTCTATATTGAACATTGACACTTATATCAGAATGAAGTTTACATGCGATAGCTTGTCATTAAAATCAAGGATAGTGACATGAAACTCATAGCATAAACAAATAGCGTATAAGTGCAACCATTAATTATACCACTAAAAAGGACAGATATGACTTGGGAACAAGATACAATACAGAAGGTGTTATTGGAAACAATCAAGGAACAACGCCGTGCCAGACGCTGGAGGATATTCTTCCGCTTGTTAATAATTTGCCTGATTGGTGGTGGAATCTATATGGCTAGTGGTGGGGAAGATGTAGCCAAAAAAGATGGACCACAAGTCGCTGTTGTTGACTTTAAAGGTGTGATTAGTAGCGATAGTAAAAATTATGATACAGTTATAAAAGGCATAAATGCTGCACTTGAGGATAAAAAAACGGTGGCAGTCTTAATCCGTGCTAATTCGCCTGGGGGTTCTCCAGTATATTCAGATATGGTAAATAATGAAATTAGTCGATTGCGTAAAAAATATCCTCAAAAACCAATAGACTTTGTGGTTGAAGAAGTTTGTGCTTCTGGTTGCTATTATGCCGCTGCTGCCGCAGATAAGATTTACGCTGCACCTGCCAGTATTGTAGGGTCTATTGGTGTTATTTATACTGGTTTTGGTGCTACTGAGGCAATTAAAAAACTGGGTATTGATAGCAGGCTAATGATTTCAGGGAAAAATAAAGCGATGGGTTACCCATTTGTACCTGAATCTAAAGAACAAATGGCAATGCAACAGCAAATGCTGGATGAGATTCATGAGCAATTTATTGCTGCGGTTAAGAACGGTCGTGGTAACAAGCTTAAAAATGATCCTGATTTATTTAGTGGTCGTTACTGGATTGGCTCGGATGCAATGAAGCTTGGGCTTATTGATGGTTATGGTACTGTTGCTAGTATTGCCCGCGATCAGTTTAAATCTGATAATATTGTAGATTTTACTCCGGATAATGATCCATTGGATAAAATTTCCAAGAAATTTGGTGTCGAAATTGTTGATTCTGCAAAACAGGCTATTCTTGGTTCCGGAATGAATGGAAGTATAAATTAGACTGGTTAAAATGTCTATGCTTGAATGGACATTTTTTATTTAATTCATTTAAACAAGTAAATGAGTAATGAATCTGATTGATATTGTTTTAAAGATATTTACCCCATTTAATGCTTTCTTTATAGTAATGGGGACTTATTTCATTACCATTTATTTTTACTTACGCTGGTTAACCAAGAAATATTTGAATCCAGTTGATCGAACCCATGACCTTAATTTGAGTCGCAGATGTTTGCGAACAAATAATCAGCTTAGGCAGGAATTGGAGCATCGTGAGACAGTTAATATTCTGGTTCTAACTGGTGGCGGTGTTCGGGGAATGATTCCCCTTCAAGTATTAGAGAAAATAGAGCAGCTTACTGGTAAAAAAACTGGAGAACTTTTTGATTTAATGTCCGGTGCTTCAACTGGGGCAATAAATTGTGCCATCCTCGCCGTCCCGGGAATTGATCATCAGTTTGAGTTTTCTACAACCGATATTTTGGATAAATATGTTGAAAATTGTCGGAAAATGTTTTCTGCACCTTGGTATCACAAATTCCTTACCTTGTTTGGGATGCTTGGACCACGCTATTTGCCAGAGGGGAAGTTAGAGGTCCTTCGCGGCTTTTTCGGGACTTGTACTCTTGCTGACATTGAATCAAACCTTATAATTCCGGTATATGATGTAACCGAGAATACACTCAGAATTATCAGAAATTGGGAATTGCCACAAGGTGGTCGTCATACTAATTATGTTCTCAAAGATTTGGTGCACGGTGCATCAAATCCCCCGATGCTATTTTCACCACGTGCGTTCATTATTTCCGGTAAAAAACATGTTTTTATAGATCCTGGCGTGATTTTGAATAACCCTGCAACGATTGCGTTTATGAATGCTTGGTTTTTATTCCCCCGTAAGAAATTACGCTTAGTTTTGATCGGTAATGGGGGATCTGATGCTGAAGTCTATAATCATGAACATATGGCAGAATTTGGTGCTTATGGTTTATTTCAGTATTTATTAAATTCACCGGTGGTAAATACCAAATTTTCGACTGATTTATTGCATGAGTATATCCATGAGGCTCGCGAATATGGGATTGATATTGAATTTATACATATAAATTCGCCAGGAGGCAGAGAGCTTGCTACAAGTGATACTTCAGATGAAAATATGGATAGAATTAGACAATTTGGTGAAAAAGTTATCAGCGAGAATTATGATAAGATTAAATATCTCGCCGAGGTACTCAAGGTAAAAAATTAGTAATCACACTATTTTGTTGTCAAAATTTATTTCAAAATATCAATCAACCATCGGCTAAACTCATGAAATATGCCAAGAGCTATGATTGAGGCTAGATAAATGCCAATAAACCATAGCAGCTGTTTCTTGACACTTATTTTAGTAACTGATTTTTTCATTGGTTTTACCTCCAAAAATTTTGTAGGCATATGCAGTATAAAATAGGAGGATAGGGATCAGGATTGCAGCGCCTATTAGCATAAATAATAATGCTCCATCATCAGCTTTTGCTTGCATAAACGTAATCTGATTTGGTACCAAGTAAGGTAAATTACTGCTTACAAGTGCCAGATATGCAAGAATAAAGATTATTATTAGGCTGGCAAAAGGAAGATTTTCAAATTTATTTTTGATTGCAAATGCATGGATAGCAAATAAGAACGCCATAATTATCAAAAATACTAGAATGAAAGCAGAGTGTTGTAGATCAAACCAGTATCGCATCTGTAACTTACTTGACTGTGGTGAATAAATCCCGACAACAATTACAGCAAGCATTAATAGCCATTGTAACCTCCCAGAAATTTTATAAAATCTTGCTTGCAGAGTGCCACTAGTTTTTTTGATCAGTCTTGCCGAACCTAATAATCCGTAAGCAATTATTAATGCAAACGCACAAAATAAGCCAAACCCGCTAAACCATTGTTCGCGGAGAGCTTCTCCAGTTGCTGGATTAAACTGAAAGCCGGAGACAAAGCTACCGATAACTAGCCCTTGTGCAACAACTGCCATTAATGACCCACCGAATAAGCACCAATCCCATAAACGGCGGGTTTCATGCGCTTTTAATCTAAATTCAAAAGCAATTCCTCGTAGTAGCAAGCCAAAAATCAATAACATTAAAGGAATATACCAGATTGGGAATAGAGTGCTAAATGCCAATGGAAATGCACCATAGAGCGCTGCACCAGCAAATACCAGCCAGGTTTCGTTTCCATCCCAGACTGGTAACACTGTAGTTACCATTATGTCTCGTTCCGAATCTTCTTTGATAAGTGGAAATAATAAACCAACGCCAAGGGTGAAACCATCAAGAAGAATATACATGATTATTATAAAGGCAATTATTAGTAGCCAAGTTAATGCGAGTTCCATTATTTATCTCCTTCTTGAGGTTGAGCACCGCGTAGAAAATAGAATGGCTCTACCGAGTCAAAGTCTGCCGGACCTTTTTTAATTGTTTTATCAAGGAAATAAAAATAAAATACACCAAAGATTATTCCATAAACAATTATTATTAAAGCTAAAGAGACCAATACATCATGCATCGAAACATTGGAAACTGCATCGTTAATCCTGATTAAGCCATAAACAGCCCATGGTTGACGACCAACTTCTGCGGTAAACCAACCGGTAATAATAGCAATAAAGCCTGTTGGTGCCATGTATTTACTTGCTTGAAGCATGAGACGTGATTGGAATAGTTTTCCACGCAATAGTAACCAGATAGCAACAATAGCATAAGTAAACATTAATAAACCAATCCCAACCATAATTCTAAACGCATAAAAAACGATCCATGCTTCAGGCTGATCTTCTTGTGGTACTGATTTCAAGCCTTGTAGTTCACCATCTAATTTATGGGTATTTATAAGAGCTGCTCCATAAGGAATACCGACCTCAAATAAATTACGCTGCTCTGCATTTGATGGCCAAGCAACAATAAGTAATGGTGCACCTTTTTGGGTATCCCAGATTCCTTCAATTGCTGCTGTTTTTATTGGCTGAGCTTCGTGAACCTTAATCCCAGATTCATCACCAATGTAAATCTGTATCGGAATAATTATCATTACTACAATTATTGCTGAACTTAAACATTTTTTGGCAAAATCAACAAATTTATCATTAAGGAGATAATAAGCACTAACACTTATAATCACAAAGGAAGTCGCAAGATAAGCTGCTAGCATCATATGAATAAAGCGGGGTAGGGTATATGGATTGAAAACAACTGCCAGCCAGTCAGTGGTTATAAATTTTCCATCGATAATCTGGTAGCCTACCGGATGTTGCATCCATGAGTTAGCTGACATGATCCAATAGGCTGAAATGGTAGTTCCAATTGTAACTAGAATTGTAGCTAAATAGTGTAGTTTTGGACCAACTTTATTCCAGCCAAATAGCATAATTCCGATAAAGCCAGCTTCAATAAAAAATGCGCTTAAAACTTCATAGACAAAAAGAGGTCCAAGAACTGAGCCAATCTGCTTGGTAAAGCCAGCCCAATTAGTTCCTAGCTGAAACTCCATGACAATTCCGGAAACCACGCCCATCCCAAAAGTAAGTGCAAAAACTTTGGTCCAGAACCTGATCGCCTGATAATAAAGCGGATTTTTGGTATATAGCCATAATCCCTCCATTACTGTCAGGAACATTGCAAGTCCAATTGAAAAAGCAGGGAATATAATGTGGAAGCTTACTGTAAAAGCAAACTGTATTCTTGATAACTCTAGTGCCGTAAACATTTCAATCTTCTTCTATAATATAGGTTCATTTGCTAATCGTGAAGAGCCATATTATACCGCTTTGAAAACATTGAAGTCAGCAAAGATGTAACCTATAGAGGGTTTATAATATAAATTGTTGTTTTTATCCTTCACCTTCTTTGAGATACAATTTATGATGAGACCATATTCAGTTATTACTGTTATTTTGTATAAGTCATCTAGGTATTACCTAAATGCTTCAATACTCAAATACATTAACGTGACACGCGGTATTGATATATGTTGTTTTATTGGCAACGTGAGTGCCTGCACCTTCATGAACATGACCAAAGATTACGTATTTAGGATTGATTTGTTTGATTTTATCTCGTAGAATTTTGCAGCCTTTACGCCTATTTATCATTGAGACCTTATCCATAATACCATAAGGTGGATTGTGGCTTACAATAATGTTAGCATCCGTAGGGATTTTATTATAAATCATTCTGCGTTCTAAATCATTAAAATTAAATGCCCAATCTTCATCAATTGCACATACAGGAGATCCCCATATCTTTATACCGTCTATAGTTGTACTACTGTTTTCAAGATAAATTACATTCTCAGGAAACCGTATTAAATTCTTCTCTTCTTGTAATGCAAAATCATGATTTCCAGCAATAAAAATTTTATGTTTATATGGTAGCATAGAATACCAGTTTAAAAAAGCTTGTATCCCAGCCACACTACCAGTTCGAGTAATATCACCAGCATGAATAATCATATCTGCATCAGTTGGTAACTGATCTTCAAAGTTTTGATGTTTCGCGTGAGTGTCAGAAAAGCAAATTATTTTCATAGAATCCAATCTTATAGGTTTAATTTAATTATTATACTTTTCCAAATCTGTTTCAATAATATCAAACATCTCTTTATCATGAGACTTGGAGTGTTCTGACGTTCAACTTTTGTCATTCATTTTTTCTGTCATTTTTATTACTTTCAAACTTTTGTTTATTTCTTAGTTAGCTTTGCTCACATTTTCCAAAGCTTAGTTAATTTTTTCAGTA
>JBDHRI010000079.1:0-8408 GCA_039807465.1 Burkholderiales bacterium
TTTATAGGCTAATGCTGTTAGAATCAAGGGTAATTAAAAACTTCTATTCTTATCTATCTCATCGTTTTGGTTTTCAAATACCTTGTTATACTTATTTCTAGTCTTCATTTAGTTCGTTTTTAGGTAATAAATATCTTTCTAGTCAATGTTGTGGTGTTATTGTTTTTACAATTAATGTCGAGAGATACTTCTATCCAGAAATTCATTACTTTTACCGTTAAGTAAATTTATTATCACAGTTTATTATTTATCAAACGCATTACTGAAAGTCAGAGTCATGATTTTTAGTGTGGTTAATTATTTTTAGGAAAAATATGTATTTAAAAAATTTTAATATCTATCAGCAAGAAATAATCAATAATAGTTTGGCAGATGGGATAGACCCATCTAGTTTTGCCAAGCCACATATTGATCAGTTCAAGATGCAGGTTGCCGCTCACGCGCTTGATCAGGGGATAAATCTTTCTTTATATCTGGAAGATTTTGATTTTATCGAGTTAAATGAAATCAGGTTGGCAATAAAGTCTAATTTAAATGTTGCCAAAATAGCAGTCAAAGGACTTTCCAGCGAAGAAATGCACGCACGTAGATTGAAGTTGATGAAGACTATGCCAATAGGAGTAAAAATAAAAGCGGCTTAAATAATCAGATTTTGAGTCTAGCAAATTCAGGAGTATCTTCAATCTAAATGGCTATATGCTGTGCTGCACTAAATATTAATCAAGGTTTATGAATAATAGGTAGTATAATATATTATTCGAATAAAGCACGTGCTAGGCATGGTTACTGTTGTGGTTTCCTTTAGCCTTAGTTTAGAGTGCGTGTTTGTACCCAATTACCCTTGACTTGCCAGTTTAAGTTTAAATGTTTAAAATAATAGCCTTAGCTACAATTCTATCAACAATCGGTGCAATTTCTTCTGAAATGTACATTCCTTCAATGCCATATATGGCAACTTGGTTTCATACCGATGACACTACTGTTCAATATTCATTAACTGCTTATATGTTAGGTACCATCATTCCGGCATTATTTTTTGGTAGTCTTGCTGATATTTATGGGCGCAGAAAAATTATTTTGGTTGCACTTGGAATTGGCTTAATTGGTACATTAGGCTGCCTTTTTGCCCCAACAATTGGTTTTTTTATTGCATGTAGGTTTATTCAGGGCTTTGGTTTTAGTAGTACCAATGGCTTGGGGCGTGCTTTATTGCGAGACCATTATTCTGGAGAAACATTTGCCAAATATTCTTCCTATTTAAGCATGGCATTTGCGTTTAGTGTCGATGTTACTCCTTTCTTTGGCGGAATTTTGCAAAAAAATTTTGATTGGCGGGCGATATTTGTCTTTTTGGTTGTTTTTAACTGTATTTCACTTTATGTCGCGAGCAAATTTCCTTTTCGGAAAATAGAAAACAGAAATACTCAGTTTAACTGGAAAGAGATGATCATAAGTTATCTTGATATTTCAAAAAATAAAATCTTCATGCGTTATAATCTGATTGCTGCTTGTATGTATTCAATTTTTATGTGTTATCTTACAGTTGCTTCTTTTTTATGGCAAAAAACTTTAGGGGTATCTCCAGAAACGTTTGGTCTATTAACATTATTCCTTTCTTTATTTTATGTGGCAAGCTGTTATCTCAATTCTTTTCTGGTTCGTTTTGGTGTAGATCGAATCCTGCAATATGGTTTGACTCTGGTTCTTGTTGCTGGTGGTGGATTAGTTATATCTGGTGATTTCTTTCAGGGAAAAGTGATCTTTTTCGTTCTGATGGCAATGATTTTTGCTGGTAGTGGAATGGTGTTTTCCAATGCTAGTTCAATGGGAATGTCAGCAGTGAAAGAGAATTTCTCAAGTGCATCAGCATTTTATAGCTTTTCATCGATAGTTGTTGCTACGACCTTTTCTGCCATTATAAGTCAATTTAATGAGCTTTCATTTCTCCCTCTTGCTATAATCGTTATCTGCCTAGCTGGGGTATCACTGTTGGTGCATATCCGGCGCAAAATTATTTTACAGGTGAATTATGCTGAATAATATAGTTGAAAAAGTTACTCAAAGAATTATCGAAAGAAGTAAGGAGTCCCGCAAAGAATACCTAAGCCGGATGCAAAGCCATTACGGTAAAAGGGTCAAGCGCGAACAGCTTGCCTGTACTAATATTGCTCACGTTGCTGCTGCTGAGGAAGATAAGGTTAAAATTCGTCTCAAAAGCATTGAAAACCCAAATATTGGTATTGTTACAGCCTATAATGATATGTTATCTGCGCATCAGCCATATTACCGCTATCCAGAAATATTAAAAGAAGTTATTTTGGCTGAGGGTGCTACGGCACAAGTTGCCGGTGGCGTTCCTGCTATGTGTGATGGCGTAACTCAGGGGCAGGTAGGAATGGAATTGTCGCTACTCTCTCGTGAAGTCATAGCTATGGCAACGGCGGTTTCCCTGAGTCACAATGTCTTTGATGGTGTGATTTGTCTTGGTATTTGTGACAAGATTGTGCCTGGATTATTGATTGGTGCGTTAAGTTTTGGTTACTTACCAACAATCTTTATCCCAAGTGGACCAATGCCTAGTGGTATCTCCAATAAAGACAAAGCAGAAACCAGAAAACTCTTTGCCGAAGGTAAAGTTGGCAAAGATGCATTGTTGGAATCTGAATTGAAATCATATCACGCAGCTGGAACCTGTACTTTCTACGGTACTGCCAATACTAATCAGATGATGATGGAAATGCTTGGCTTACATATTCCAGGTGCTGCATTTATTCATCCGGGGACTCCATTACGCCGGGCAATAACTGATTATGCCGCCCGTCAAATAGTAAATAATACGGCACAACGTAATAACTTTAATCCGCTGTGTGAAATTATAACCGAGAAGTCGATAGTTAATGGCATTGTAGGATTGCTGGCAACTGGAGGTTCAACCAACCATACCTTACATATCCCAGCAATTGCTAAAGCTGCTGGCATTACTGTTACTTGGGATGACTTTGCTGAATTGTCAAAAGTCGTACCACTTCTTGCCAAGGTATATCCAAATGGTAGTGCGGATGTAAATCAGTTCCATGATGCTGGTGGAATGGCATATATTATCGAGCAGCTTATTGCCGGAGGCTATGTTCACACTGATGTCAAGACTGTTGTTGGTACTGGGCTTGCTGCTTACGCAAGAAATCCATTATTGAACAGTGCTGGTAAACTGGAATGGGAAAATGCATTTAATAATGATGATAGTGTAATTCGCTCAAAAGATAATCCATTTAGTCATGAAGGTGGGCTTCGTCTTATGGTCGGTAACTTAGGGCGTAGTGTTAGTAAAATTTCAGCCATAGCTCCAGAACATCGCTATGTTAAAGCTCCCGCTGAGGTTTTTCATAGTCAGGAAGATGCGATTGCTGCTTATAAACGTGGCGAACTTAATCGTGATGTAATAGTTGTGCTCAAATATCAGGGACCTCAAGCAAATGGTATGCCAGAATTGCACGGGCTTACGCCAGCACTAACTTCACTTCAGGATAAGGGATTTAAGGTAGCCTTGGTTACTGATGGCAGGATGTCTGGTGCATCGGGTAAAGTTCCGAATGCTATTCACGTTACTCCAGAAGCATTAAAGGGTGGTAATTTTGCCAAGATTATAAATGGAGATGTGATTGAGCTTGATCTTGAAAATGGCGTGCTGCAAGCATTAGTTTCTGACGATGAATTTAATCGTAGGGAATTTATTCTTGCCGATTTATCTGGTAATAAAGTTGGGTTGGGGCGTGAATTATTCAATAGCTTACGTGATAAACTTAGTGATTCTGAAACTGGCGCGAGCCTATTTTAAAGGAATATTGTGATGAGAACAGTAGAACAGATTTTTGCAGTTAATAAGATTGTTCCGGTTGTAGTAATTAATGATGTTGAGGCGGCAGTACCCTTAGCAGAAACTCTTCTTGAGTCCGGAATAAATGCCATTGAGATTACCTTAAGGACGCCAAATGCGTTGGAAGTTATTGAATTGCTCGCTAAGAAAGTTCCACAAATGGTTGTTGGGGCAGGAACAGTTCGAGCATCTGCTGATTTTTTTAATGCGTGCCTATCAGGTGCCAAGCTGATTTTTTCCCCAGGGACTACAGAAGAGTTACTTGCTGCTTCACGTAGTCGTTATTCTGATGTCAGATATATTCCTGGAGTTGTTACTCCAACCCATGTTATGGAGTGTCTTTCTAGAGGATTAAATTATCTAAAGTTTTTTCCTGCGGAAGCGTTTAATGCTTATGAAGTTATAAAATCAATGGCAGCTCCATTGCCAGAGGCCAAATTTTGCCCAACAGGTGGTATTACTATAGATAATATGCAAAAATACCTTGAATTGCCAAATATTTTTGCTATTGGTATGTCTTCGATTGTTGATTCCAAGCTGATTGCTGCACATGATTTTGTTGAAATCCGTCGTCGTTGCGAACAAGCGGTATCAATCGTAAATAATTCTATCAAAAAATAAGAGGTAACTATGACTGCAAAACCACAGACCCTTGATTTTATCCGTAATTCAATTCGTGATATTCCAAACTGGCCTGAGCCTGGTGTAATGTTTCGCGATATTTCTACTATGCTACAAAACCCGCAGGCATTTCGTGCAGTAGTAGATATATTTGTTGATAGATATAAGGGAATTGGGGTTGATGTAGTTGCTGGCTTGGATGCGCGTGGGTTTATTTTTGGTCCCATAGTTGCTTATGAATTGGGTATTGGCTTCGTTCCGATCCGGAAAAAAGGAAAACTTCCCTATACTACGGTTTCAAAAAGTTACACTCTTGAATATGGTGATGTTAGTACTGTAGAAATGCATATTGATGCAGTCAAGAAAAGTGATAAGGTAGTGGTAATTGATGATTTGATTGCTACTGGTGGTACCATGCTTGCTGCCTGTTCACTTATCACAGATTTAGGTGCAAAAGTACATGAGTGTGCGGTAGTTAGCGATTTACTTTATCTGAAGGGCAGTGATTTAATTAAAGAGCGTGGGTTTGAAGTTTTCTCGATTCTTGAATATAAATAATTGTTAACAAAATGGCTAATTGAATAAATTTTATGAATCTAAATATTGCTTATCCAAATACGAGATTGAGACGTAATCGTCAGTCTTCATTTATTCGTAACTTAACCCAGGAAAACTGGGTGTCTGCTAATGATCTAATTTATCCAGTTTTTATTCTTGATGGTGAAACCCGTGAAGAACCTATCTTATCAATGCCTGGACAAAGTCGTATTAGTATTGATTTACTATTAAGACTTGTTGAGAAAACAGCTATTTTAGGCATACAGGGGATTGCGCTATTTCCGGTTATAGAAGCCGGAAAAGATAACCTTGCTACAGAGAGTTATAATCCGGGTGGTCTTATTCCTCGGGCAATCAAGGCGATAAAATCTCGGTTTCCTGAAATTGGTGTCTTTAGTGATATTGCGCTTGATCCATATACGATCCATGGGCAGGATGGTATCATTGATGATAAAGGCTATGTGCTTAATGACGTAACTAACGAAGTACTTATCAAACAGGCACTTTCACATGCTGCTGCAGGTGCTGATTTTGTTTGTCCTTCAGATATGATGGATGGACGAATTGGGTTAATCCGCGCAGCTCTTGAAAAAAATGGCTTTCATAATACCGGGATTATGGCATATTCTGCTAAATATGCTTCTAAATTCTATGGACCATTTCGTGATGCTGTTGGTTCTGGTGCCAATTTGGGTAAGGCAGACAAATTTAGTTATCAGATGCATCCGGCTAATGGTAATGAAGCATTAAGAGAGGTTGCACTGGATATTGCTGAGGGTGCTGATATTGTAATGGTAAAACCAGGGATGCCATATCTGGATATTTTGTATCGGGTAAAACAGGAATTTAAAATGCCGACTGCGGTTTATCACGTGAGTGGAGAGTATGCGATGCTAAAAGCAGCCGCAGAAAAAGGCTGGCTTGATTATAACTCAACTTTACTTGAGTCTATGCTTGGCTTCAAACGGGCAGGGGCTGATATTATCTGGACTTATGCGGCTTTTGATGTGATTAATTATTTACGAACTTTATAAGGAACAAATATGAATAACATGTTGGAACAATTGAAGCAGAATCTGAGTGCTGAGGTATATGCCAAATGTGCTACTGCATTACCTGAAGAGTATTTGCTAAAGTATAAACTAGAAGAAATAATAACCGACTGCAACTTGATGGCTGGTCTTACTTTGGATAATGACTATGCGATTACGATCACAGATGGGGAATCTACGGCAGATAATATCTGGCAAATAAAACTACTGCGTCTTAATGATAATGTTAGTTTATCTCGTGGTTTGCCAATTATTGAGAATTTTGGTTTTAAACTTCTAGATGAAAAGCCGTTTAAAGTCAGTGTTGGTAATAATGATCATGTTTATATTTGCGACTTTGGGGTTGAGGTTCTTGACGGACTTGAAGGTAAGATTAAAGATGTTACACTAATTGAAAAGCTGAAAGCTGCAATTGTTGCTGCATTTAAACGTAATGTTGAAAGTGATAGCCTCAATAAACTGGTATTATACTGTGGCTTAAATGCTCGTCAAGCATCGTTAATTCGGGCAATTGTTAAATATTTGATACAGTCTAATCTGCCATTTTCGGCTACATATATTAGTGATTGTTTAAAAAAATACTCGTTTACCAGTCGTAATCTATTTAATCTATTTGAGGCTAAATTTTGTCCGGAGCATCACTCAGCAGCTAAAGCTGGAGAATATCAACAGATAATTCAGGCAGAACTGGATAAGGTTGAAAATCTGGCTGAAGACCAGATTTTAAAAGCTGCGTACTCAGTGATTAATGCAATGTTGCGTACCAATTTTTATCAAACTCTGGATGATGGCAGCCATAAGCCGTACATTTCTTTTAAACTCGAATCAGCTAAGGTTTTGAACTTACCTAAACCATATCCTCTTTATGAGATATTTGTCTATTCAATTCGTTTTGAGGCGGTTCATCTCCGTGGTGGTAAGGTTGCTCGTGGTGGGCTACGTTGGTCTGATCGGAAAGAGGATTTCCGTACCGAGGTGTTAGGTCTAGTAAAAGCCCAGATGGTTAAAAATTCAGTAATTGTGCCAACTGGATCAAAAGGTGGTTTTGTGTGTAAAAAATTGCCTGATCCCAAAGATCGTGATGCTTATATGGCAGAAGGGGTCAGTTGTTATAAACAGTTTATTTCCGGACTACTTGATATCACCGATAACCTTGTAAATGGACAGATCATTCATCCTAAACAGGTTGTTCGTCATGATGAAGATGATCCGTATCTGGTAGTTGCTGCGGACAAGGGAACTGCTACATTTTCAGATTATGCCAATGAAATGTCCTTAAAATATGGTTTCTGGCTTGGTGATGCATTTGCATCTGGCGGTTCAGCTGGTTATGATCACAAGAAAATGGGAATTACAGCCAAAGGAGCATGGGAATCAGTTAAACGCCATTTCCGTCATTTGGGTCTAAATACTCAAACTCAGGAATTTACCGTGATCGGTATTGGCGACTTGATGGGGGATGTATTTGGTAATGGAATGCTACTATCTGAGCATATCAAGCTAATCGCGGCATTTAATCATATGCATATTTTCCTTGATCCTAATCCTGATACGAAAGCAAGTTATCAAGAACGGTTAAGAATGTTTAATTTACCACGTTCTAGCTGGGATGACTATGATAAGAGTACAATTTCTCAAGGTGGTGGCATTTATTTACGCTCAAGTAAAACCATTCCATTATCAGCAGAAGTTAAAGCTTGGCTCCAAGTGGATGCTGATGAGTTGCCGCCAACCGAATTAATAAATCTTATCTTGAAAGCTAAGGCTGATTTATTATATAACGGTGGTATCGGAACCTATATTAAAGCTGAAAGCCAATCAAATGAAGAAGTTAAAGATAAGGCTAACGATGCATTACGTGTAAACGGAAAAGAATTACAGGTTAAGGTAGTAGGCGAAGGTGGTAATCTTGGTGCTACACAGTTGGGACGGATTGAATTTGCTAAAAATGGTGGCAATATTTATACCGATGCAATTGATAACTCTGCTGGTGTTGATTGTTCTGATCATGAAGTAAATATTAAGATTCTCTTTTCTGCCATTATGCAGCAAACAGGAATGACAGTTGAAGAGCGAAATAAAATTCTTGAGTCAATGACTGATAATGTAGCACAGCTGGTACTCCGTGATAACTACTTACAAACTCTAGTATTACGTACTGCTGTTTCTCGTGCTCGTTATACACTACCTAATCATCAGGTATTTATGCGTAAGCTGGAAAAATCAGGCGAACTTGATCGTAAGATTGAGTTTTTACCTAATGATCTTGAAATCAGTGAAAGGATGGCTGATAACACTGGGCT